>NZ_MWJN01000015.1:0-114549 GCF_002027145.1 Microbispora sp. GKU 823
GACACGCTGTCGGAGAAGATCCTCTACGGCGAGCTGCGGCCCGGCCAGGTCGTCAAGATCGACGTCGAGGGCGAAGGCGACGCCGCGAAGTTCACCTTCGCCGGCGAGGCGAAGAGCCCGGAGGTCCCGGACTCGGCGGCCTCCATCGCCGAGGCGGTCCAGCGCTGATCCGCTCGCGATAACCCGTTCCACCCGAGGGGCGCTCCGTGAGGAGCGCCCCTCGGCGTTTTCCGCCGTACCTCGCTCTTTTCGGCCGTACCTGGGTCACGGTGCGATCACCTTCCGGCCGATAAGGCGAGAACCGGTATCACGCCACCGGACGTAGTACTACACTTTGTAGAGTCCGCTCGCGGTATGCCATGAGCGCGTGCGGACGGGATGTCATCCCTGCGGCGTACCGGACAATCCGCTGCTGGGTGGACGCGTAGGACCGGGCGCACGGGGGAAGCTCGGTCCGCCCGGGAGACATCCCGGTGGTAGGAGGACCGGAGTCCCATGCGGTCGGGACACGCCCTGTGGGCGAAATGGCGGTCCGGAAGTGCACAAGCCTTGGAGGCACCTGATGCGCCTGTTGCACGACGACGGGACGCTGGTTCACCTGGCCTACAACGCGGGCGTACATCCCGCCGAGGATCTGGAGAACCTGATCGCCCATCTCACGCGCTACGCCGTGCCGGTGCGCAGGAAGCTGGGGGTCGACCGGCTGGGCATCGGACTGTGGCTCGCGCCCGCCGTGGCGGACCACCTCATCGCCGATCGCATCGAGCTCGTACGGCTGCGCCGGTCGCTGGAGGAGCGCGGCCTGGAGTGCGTCAGCCTGAACGGCACCGGCGGGCGCAACCAGGAGGTTCCCGGACCCGACTGGGCCAAGCCCGAGCGCTACCGCTACACCATGGCGCTGGCGAAGATCCTCGCGTTCCTGCTCCCCGACGACGTGCAGTCGGGCAGCATCTCCACGATCCCGATCGGCTGGCGCCGCGACTGGCCCGCCGACCTGCACGCCATCGCCTCCCGCCGGCTCGAACGGCTGTCGCGTGAGCTGCGCGGCCTCTACAGCGTGACCGGCAAGACGGTCAGGGTCGGCTTCGAGCCCTGGCCGGGCTGTGTGCTGGAGACCACCGAGCAGGCCCTTGAGCGGGTCTGCGACATCGACTCCGATCACCTCGGCGTCTGCCTGGACGCCTGTCACCTGTCCTGCGGGGCCGAGGAGCCCGACGCGGCGCTGCGCGGGCTGGCCCTCGCCGGGGCGCCCGTGGTCAAGCTCAGCCACGTGCACAACCACAGCCAGGAGATCCCCAGCACCCAGCCGGTGATCGCCGACACGCTCACCGCGATTCTGTCCGGGGCGGTGAACGGCACCGCGCACGTCGAGGTGGAGGCCCACGACCTGACCTCCCCCAAGGCGAAGGGCCCCGCCGCCCTGGTGGCGAAGCTCGCCGACGAGCTCGACTGGACCCGCCGCAACCTCACCGCGCTCGGCCTCAAGCTCGCCGCCTGACCGGCGCCCGAGGCGGGGCGTCAGGAGGGCAACTGGTAGGTGCCGTCGGGGAGGACCTCGGCCAGGCCGTCGTCCAGGAGGCCGTCCAGTGCGCGCTCGCGCTGCACGTGGTCGGCCCAGACGGCGTCCAGCGCCTCCTTGGGGACCGGCCCGTGCGCCTCGCGGAGGACGGCGAGCAGGCGTCCGCGGCACTGCCGGTCGGTCCCCGCGTACGTCTGGCCCTGCCGCGCCGGGCCGTCGTGGGCCGGACGCCCGGCCAGCCGCCAGGCGCACTGCGCGGTGACCGGGCAGCGCTCGCAGCGAGGCGCCCTGGCCGTGCACACCAGCGCGCCCAGCTCCATCACGGCCACGGCCCAGCGAGGCGCGCCCACCGGGGGCACCAGCGACTCCGCGAGCCGCCGCTCGGCCGCTGTGGGCGCCTTCGGCGGGTACTCCTCGCCGCGCACCGCTCTGGCCAGCACCCGCCGCACGTTGGTGTCGAGCACCGCGTGGCTGCCGCCGTACGCGAAGCTGGCCACGGCCGCCGCCGTGTAGTCGCCGATCCCCGGCAGGGCCCGCAGTTCGTCGTACGTGGACGGCACGCGGCCGCCGTGGCCGGCCGTGATGGCCCGGGCGCACGCGTGGAGGTTGAGCGCCCTGCGCGGGTAGCCGAGCCGCCCCCAGTGGCGTACGGCCTCGCCGGGGGACTCCTTCGCGAGCGCCTCAGGGGTGGGCCAGCGCTCCATCCACTCGGTCCAGACGGGCAGCACCCGGGCGACGGGCGTCTGCTGGAGCATGATCTCGCTCACCAGGATGCCCCAGGGGGTCGCGTCGGGTCGCCGCCAGGGCAGGTCGCGGTTGTGCTCGGCGTACCAGTCGAGGATGGGCTCACGCAGGGAGGCGGACACGCCCCGACTGTACCTAGAGCCGCGTCGCCGAGCGTACGGCGCCTGATTGCGCAAAGACCCGGCGAGGCTGTGATCTGGTAAAGGACAAGGTTCAGCGAGGCGTTCCCTCTGACCCGCCAGGGCTCTCCATACTGTCCGTATGGATCCGGACACTTTCCGTGGTGACGTGGGCGTCGAGGGGGCGGACGTCTACTGGCGCCGCCGGGTGTCGGTGCTCACGGGGATGCTCGTCGTGGTGGCGGTCGTGGCATGGGCGTGCAGCAGCGCCTCCGGACGGCCGGACGAGACCGCAGCCGCCGTCAAGGCGACGCCCTCCGACCGGCTGGTCGTCTCGCTGCCCGCCGGCCTTGCTCCGCCGAAGACGCCGGCCGCCTCCGGCGCCGTTCCGGGGCAGCCGTCGCCGTCCGCCTCCGCGGGCGTCTCGCCCTCGCCGGGCAAGCCGCGGCGCCCCGGTGACCCCTGCGACGAGAAGGACCTCGTGCTCGCGCTCCAGTCCGGTCAGGAGGTGTACGGCAAGGGGGTCACGCCGACCTTCCTGCTGACGGTCGTGAGCACGGGCAAGGTCGAGTGCACCGTGGACGTCGGGCCGCGCACGCTGGAGATGCGGGTGCTGTCGGGCGGCGAGCGCGTGTGGTCGACGGCCGACTGCGTGGCGGGCGACGGCGTGGACAGGCAGTTGCTCGAGCGCGGCATCCCCTATGTCCGCTCGATCCGCTGGGACCGCCACCGCTCGGGAAGCACGTGCGCCGGCAAGCGGTCGCCCGCCGACCCCGGCACGTACGTCGCGACCGCGCACTCGGGCAGGCTGAAGAGTCCGAAGATCGTCTTCCACCTGCGCTGACGAGACCTACAGGTAGCGCTCCAGGATGGACGACTCGGCGAGCCGGGACAGGCCCTCGCGAACGCTGCGCGCCCGGGTCTCGCCCACGCCGCCGACGGCCTGGAGGTCGTCGATGCTGGCCGCGAGCAGCTTCTGCAGGCCGCCGAAGTGGCTCACGAGCCGGTCGACGATCGCCCCGGGCAGGCGGGGGACCTTGGTGAGCAGCCGGAAGCCGCGTGGGCTGACCGGCGTGTCGAGCGCGTCGCCGCCGTGATGACCGAGGATCTGGGCCACCTTCGACAGGTCGAGCAGGTCGCCGGAGGACAGCTCGTCCAGCTCCCGCATGGCGTCGGCGTCCCCGTACGGCCGGGCGCCGAGCGTGCCGGGCGCGTAGTCGCGGATGATCTGGACGCGGTCGGTCTCCACGCCCGCGAACAGCTCGTCGAGCTGGAGGGACAGCAGCCGCCCGTCGGTGCCGAGCTCGACGACGTATCCCTCGATCTCGCGGGCGATGCGGCGGACCATCTCCAGGCGCTGGACGACGACGGCCACGTCGCGGACCGTGACGAGATCCTCGATCTCCAGGGCCGACAGGTTGCCGGAGACCTCGTCGAGCCGCTTCTTGTAGCGTTCGAGCGTCGCCAGGGCCTGGTTGGCCTTGGACAGGATCGCGGCCGACTCCTCCAGCACGTAGCGGATGCCGTCGAGGTAGAGCGCGATGATCCGCATCGACTTGCTGATCGCGATGACCGGGAGCGAGGTCTGCCTGGCCACCCGCTGCGCCGTGCGGTGCCGGGTGCCGGACTCGTCGGTGGGGATGGCCGGGTCGGGCACGAGGTGCACGGCGGCCCGCACGATCCTGAGGTGGGCCGTGTCGAGCACGATCGCGCCGTCCATCTTGGCCAGCTCGCGCAGGCGGGTCGCGGAGAACTCCACGTCGAGCGTGAACCCCCCGGTGCAGATGTCCTCGACCGTGCGGTCGTATCCGAGGACGATCAGGCCGCCGGTGTGGCCGCGCAGGATGCGCTCCAGCCCGTCACGCAGCGCCGTCCCCGGGGCGAGCGCGGCGAGCACGGCCCTTCTGCGGTCGTCGATCGCCTTGTCGTTGTCCAGCACATGCACCCCAGTGGGCTCGCCCGGTCGTTATCCGTCAGATCGTCTTCCTACCGATCCCTTGTCGCGGCGAGATCCGCGAGGCGCTCCGCGGACGCCCTGTGAAGCCCCTCGGGGGCGCGGGGGCGAGGCCACGGCCGACGGGGCAGGCAACAGAGTTTACCGGCGTGACGCCGTGCTCACCGGTGTGACGGCCGATCACCTGGCCGATCTCATGAGGTTGAGCGCGTCCCACACGTTCTCCACCTCCGTGACCTCGAAGCCGGGCGCGAACGGCGTCGTACGGCCGGCCGGCGAGCGCAGCGCCACGAGGCGGCCGCGGCTCGCCGACGCCTCCAGGCGTGGGCCCTCCTCCTCCAGGGAGCCCGCGGGCACCAGCGCCCTGGTGAAGCCGAGCCGGGCCGCCTCGGCCAGCCGCCGCCGCACCTCACGCACGGGCCGCAGTTCGCCGGCCAGGCCGACCTCGCCCAGCGCGACGAGCCCGGTGGGCAGGGCCTGGTCGCCGGCCGCGCTGACGACCGACAGCATCAGCGCGAGGTCCACGGCGGGGTCGGTCAGGCGGATCCCGCCCACCGTGGCCGTGAAGACGTCGCACTTGCCGATCTTGGCGTTGAGCCGCCGCTCCATGACGGCGAGCACCATCGCCACCCGGTAGGAGTCGAGGCCGGAGGACGTGCGGCGGGGCTGGGGAGCCTCGGTCGGGCCGACCAGGGCCTGCAACTCGGCCGGGATCGGCCGGGTGCCCTCGATGGTCACGGTGACGCAGGTGCCCGGCACCGGCTCGGGATGGCGGGAGACGAACAGCCCGCTGGGGTCGGTGATCCCGGTGATGCCGCGCTCGTGCAGGTCGAAGCAGCCCACCTCGTCGATCGGGCCGAACCGGTTCTTCACCGCGCGCACCATCCGCAGCCGCGAGTTGCGGTCGCCCTCGAAGTGGAGCACGACGTCCACCAGGTGTTCCAGCACCCGGGGGCCGGCGATCGTGCCGTCCTTGGTCACGTGGCCGACGAGCACCGTGGACATGGCCCGCTCCTTGGCGAGGCGGACCAGGTTGCCGGCGACCTCCCTGACCTGGGTCACACCGCCGGGCACCCCGGTCGCGTCGGCCGAGCCGATCGTCTGGACCGAGTCGACGATGAGCATGCTCGGCTGCACCTTCTCGACGTGCGCCACCAGGGCCGACAGGTCGGTCTCCGCGGCCAGGTAGAGCCTGTCCTCGATCGCGCCGATGCGGTCGGCGCGCATGCGCACCTGGGCGGCCGACTCCTCCCCGGTCACGTAGAGGACGGTCTCGCCCCGCGCGGTGCGGGCGGCGGCCTCCAGCAGCAGGGTCGACTTCCCGATGCCCGGCTCTCCCGCGAGGAGCACGACCGCGCCGGGGACGAGGCCGCCGCCGAGCACGCGGTCGAGTTCGGGGACTCCGGTCGTCCGCGAGCTGACGACCTCGGCCTTCACCTGGCCGATCGGGACGGCGGGGGCGGAGACCGCGCCCGGCTTGACCACGTGGACGCCCTGCCGGGCCCCGGCCTCCTCGACCGTGCCCCACGCCTGGCACTCCCCGCACCTGCCGACCCACTTGACCGTGGTCCAGCCGCACTCGCCGCACCGGTACGCCGGTTTCGCTGCCTTGCTCACGTGCGGGAGGTTACCGGCCGCCGCCGACAATCCCTTCCGGAAAGCGGCGGCAGGGCGGAGAACTAGTCTTGCGGCTTCTCCGGCACGTAGAAGGCGGTGGTGCCGGCGACCGCGGCGGTCACCACGTCGTCCGGCGCGCCGGAGGCCCGGTAGGCGTCGCCCCACAGGTCGCTGCTGAGCCTCATGAGCTCCCGTGCCTCCTCCGACTGCTCCCACGCCGAGGGGTCGTCGATCATCTCGCCGCGCAGGTGCAGCCCGAGCCCGAGCACCGCCAGGTCCCAGCCGACGCCCGTGGCCCCCGGCCCGAACCGGTCCCAGAACTCCGGCGGCACCACGGCGACGTGCTCCAGTTCGAACACGGTGCGTCCGTCGCCCTGCGCGCTCAGCCGCACCTCGACCTCGCTGAAGCCGGGGTTCTCGCCGAACAGCCAGCTCACCCGCAGCAGCCGGGGCGGCTCGCACCGCAGGATCTCCCCGCCCGCGTTGCCCTGGAGCTGGTAGTGCCCGCCGAGCTTCAGTTCGCCGCTCACTGGAAGGAACCAGCGGCTGATCCGTTCGGGGTCGGTGCAGGCGTCCCACACGTCCTCGATGGGGGCGTCGTAGGCACGCCGCAGCAGCACCGTGCGGGCCTCGCCTTCCGCCAGGTCGCGCGTGCCGACCGCGCGGTGAACTCGGTTGATCTGGTCGATGAAGTCGCTCATGGCCGCTCTTCCTCGTCGGTCCGTCCGTCGTGGGCTGCGTGATGGGCAGCGTGATGGGCATCGCCGCCGCCGTGCCGCCGTCCGAGCCGCCGCTCCCGTCTGCCCGCGCCAGTTCGGTGTCGAGCGCGTCGAGCCGCTGCTCCCAGAAGCCGCGGAACCGCGCCAGCCAGGCGTCGACCTCCCGCAGAGGCGCGGGTTCCACGGCGTACAGCCGCCGCGTGCCCTCGGCCCGTACGGACGCCAGCCCGGACTCGCGGAGCACGCGCAGGTGCTGCGAGATGGCCGGCTGTGAGATCCCGAACTCGGCCCGGATGACCGAGGTGAGCGCGCCCGACGTCTGCTCGCCTTGGGAGAGCAGCTCCAGGATCCGGCGTCGCACCGGATCCCCCAGCGCGTCGAATGCGTGCACGCGCCCACTATGCCGAGGGCCGCTTATAAAAGTCAACGCTTATATAAGCGGCCCTCGGTGGACGGACGTGACTAGAAGTGGCCCGCGAGGTCGGCGAGCAGCAGGCGCTTGGGCTTGGCGCCCCTGATCTGCTGGACGATCTCACCGTCCCGATAGAGGTTCAGCGTGGGGAAGCCCAGGACGTTGTAGCGCTGGGCGATCTCGGGATGGTCGTCGGCGTTGATCTTGGCCACGGTGAGGCGGTCGCCGTACTCGGCGGCGATCTCCTCCAGGATCGGGGCGATCATCTTGCACGGCGGGCACCAGTCGGTCCAGAAGTCCACCAGCACGGGCTTGCCGCTGCGCAGCACCTGCTCGTCGAAGTTCTCCGCGGTCAGCGTGATCATGACTCTCCTCGTCGTGTCAGCAGGCAGCCGGGGCAGGCCTCGGCGAACTGGGCGGCCACCTCCGAGCGGCGGGCCAGCAGGTCGCGGATCTGCCGGTCGATGTCGGCGAGCTTGCGCCGGTAGACGGCGACCGACTCGGGGCAGGAGCCCCCGGACGGGTGCCCGGAGCGCAGGCAGTCCACGAACGGGCGGGCGTCCTCCAGCGTGAAGCCGACCGCCATCAGCTCGCGGATCTCGGTGACGATCCGGACGTCCGACTCGTCGTACTCGCGATATCCGTTCGCCGAGCGGCGCGACCGGATGAGCCCCCGCTGCTCGTAGTAGCGCAGCGCCCGGGTGCTCACTCCCGCGCGCCGGGCCAGCTCGCCGATCCGCATCGGCCCCTCCTCGGCTGTCCTGGTCACGACGGTAAAGGTTGACGCCGGTGACAAGGTCAAGCCCGGATTCAGAATTCCCGCCATCTCAGGACGTTCGGGTAGTCGATGTCCAGGCCCTCGACCTCCCGCAGCGCCTCGCCGGCCACCTCGGGCGTGAACTCGATGCGCAGCACCGCCTCCAGGTCGGCCCTGGACCGGAACGTCATCCGCAGGTCCAGGTCCGCGCGCCGCCAGCCCTGCCGCGACCAGAAGCGTTCCACGGCCTCGGGGGAGTACGACGGCAGCGATCGGCGGAACCAGCGGCCGAACGCCCCGCGCGAGGCGTCCACGTCCACCACGAAGGCCACGCCGCCCCGCCGCAGCACCCGTCCCAGCTCGCGCAGGCCGGGCTCGCAGCCGGGCCCGAAGAAGTACGCCCAGCGCGCGATCGCCACGTCGGCCGACGCGTCGGGGAGGGGCAGCGCCTGCGCGGTGCCCGTACGCACCCTGACGTTGGGCAGCGACGCGCAGCGGGCGGCTGCCTGGGAGGCCAGGCCGCCGTGCGGCTCGACGCCCACGACCCGCCCGGCGGACGTGGCGAGCGCGGGCAGGTGGAAGCCGCTGCCGCAGCCGATCTCGACCACGGTCGCGCCGTCCCAGGGCCGTACGGCCCGCATCGCCGCCTCGGCCGCGCCCGCGGGTCCCACCGCGAGGTTCTCCAGCTCGTAGATCTGGGGAGTGTTCCAGATGTTCGGACTGGGTACGGCCCCGCTCACGATCCGTGCCATGCGCCCCACATTAGTTCGCGACCTTGGGTAGTTGATTGTGGCGAAGCGGCGTACGGCGCGGGTGCGGCTTAGGCTGGATCCGTGAACGGGCGCAGGGAGCGAACGGACGGCCACGGCCACGGGACTGGAACGTGCCCGTGGGCCGCAAGGGGAGGCTGGCCTCATGAGTGACATCCGCGTGCCCAGCGGCAAGGTGGCGCTGTCGACGGCGTCGGTGTACCCGGAGCGTACGCCGGACGCCTTCGAACTGGCCGCCAGGCTCGGGTACGACGGCGTAGAGATCATGGTGGGACAGGACCCGGTCAGTCAGGACGTCGAGGTCCTCCAACGGCTGCGCGACCACTACCAGATCCCGATCCTGGCCGTGCACGCGCCCTGCCTGCTGGTGACCCAGCGGGTGTGGGGCCGCGACCCGTGGCTGAAGCTGCGCAGGGCCCGCGAGGCGGCCGAGCGGCTGGGCGCGCAGACCGTCGTCGTCCACCCGCCCTTCCGCTGGCAGCGCGACTACGCCAGGGAGTTCGAGAAGGGCCTGGCCCGGATGCGCGAAGAGACCGACGTCGTCTTCGCGGTGGAGAACATGTTCCCGCTGCGGGCCAGGGGCAACGAGGTCGTGCCGTACGCGCCGGACTGGAACCCCATCGACTACGACTTCCCCGACGTGACGCTCGACCTGTCCCACACGGCGGTGTCCGGGACGGACGCGATGGAGATGGCGACCAAACTGGGCGAGCGGCTGGCCCACCTGCACCTGGCGGACGGGGTGGGCACCACCAACAAGGACGAGCACCTGGTGCCCGGCCGGGGGTCGCAGCCCTGCGCGCCGATCCTGGAGCGCCTGGCCGGCAACGGTTACCAGGGCCTGATCGTCCTGGAGATCAACACACGCAAGGCCACCAGCCGCACCGAGCGGATCGAGGACCTGACCGAGGCGCTCGCCTTCGCCAGGCTGCACTACGCCGCCTCCTCCACGGCCTCATGAACGAGCGGCTCGCGGACAGCCACCGGATCTTCGACCGCGTCTCCCAGGAGTACGACACGGCGAGGCCGCACTACCCGGAGGCCCTCTACCTCGCGCTGGAGACCCTGTCGGGGGTCCGGCTCGCCGGGGCGACCGTGATCGACGCCGGAGCGGGCACGGGCATCTCGACCCGGGGCCTGCTCGACCGCGGCGCCCAGGTCATCGCCGTGGACCGCGGCGAGCGGATGCTGGCCCGCCTGCGCGCCCGTACGGCCTGCCCGGCCCTGCTGGCCGACGGGAACGACCTGCCCTTCCGTGCGGGCGCGGCCGACCTGGTGACGTACGCCCAGTCGTGGCACTGGCTCGACCCGGCGCTGTCGGTGGCCGAGGCCGTACGCGTGACCGGGGACGGCGGCGCGGTCGCGGGCTGGTGGAACACGGTGGACCCCGGCAAGGCCGACTGGCTGGCGGCCAACCAGGTGCGGCTGGCCGAGTCGTGCCCCGGCTACATCGGGCCGGTGCTGCCCGGATGGAGCATGCCGCCGATCGCCGCGGCCATGTCCGACGCGGGCCTCGCCGTGGCCGAGACCTGGGTCGACTGGACCAGGTCGGTGCGGCTGGAGGACTTCCTGACCGACCTGCGCTCCCACTCGTACATGGCGAGGATGGAGGGCGACCTGGTGACGGAACTGCTGGCCCGGGAGCGCGCCGAGCTCGGCCGCGTCTTTCCCGACGGGCGGCTGACCGTCCCCATGCGCGTGTATCTCGCGGCGGGCCGTAAGAGTCGACAGGGAGCGACGTGACAACGGAGGTGCCGGAGGTCTCGGGCGGCAGGCGGCGACCGGGGCGGCGGCCCGGCCGGCGTCCGGGCGCGGCGGACACCCGCGGCGAGATCCTTGCCGCGGCGCGCAGGGTCTTCGCGGAGAAGGGGTTCGACAAGGCGACGATCCGCGGCATCGCCAGGGAGGCCGGTGTCGATCCGGCTCTCGTGCACCACTACTTCGACAGCAAGGAGGGCATGTTCGTCGCGGCCATGCGGCTGCCGTTGGACCCCTCGTCGGCGATTCCGCTCATCCTGTCCGGGCCGCGTGAGGAGGTCGGCGAGCGCCTCGTCCGCTTCATCCTCACGATGACGGCGGACCCGGCGGCCAGGGAGCCGCTGCTGGGGCTGGTGCGGACGGCGATGGTCAACGAGCAGGCGGTCGGCATGATCCGGGAGTTCTTCACGACGGCCGTGCTCGGCCGGGTGGCCGAGGCGCTGGACGTTCCGCCGCTGCGGATGGAGGCCGCCTTCGCGCAGTTGTTCGGCGTGGTGATGACGCGGTACATCCTCAGGTTCGAACCGCTGGCGTCCGCGACGTCGAGGAGATCGTCGCGCTGCTTGGCCCCACCATGCAGCGTTACCTGGCCGGATAGATTACGGGCGCCCCTCTCATATCCCTTTATAGAGCTTTGTTCTAGTATCGTGCCGTCGGCGGGAGACGCAGTGACAAGTGCCACTCGCCGAGCGTGAGCCAGGACAAGTTACTCGCCGGTACCATTCGGGAAGTGTAGGCGTTATCCACAGGGCGGGACTCAACCGCCCGCGCGAGGGCGCCGCGCCCCTACGCTGGCCGCCGACGTTCGATATGGGAGGGACTCGTGCTCTGGGTAGCGATTGTGGGCCTCGTCGCGACCGCCGTGGCGGTCGCACTGGCGGGCCGTCGCGTGCTGTTCCTCTACCGGCTCGCCACCAGCGGCCAGCCGGCCCCGGAGCGGATCGAGTACGCCAAGGAGCACGCCGGCGCCGAGATCAAGGCCCAGCTGGTCGAGGTCTTCGGCCAGCGCAAGCTGTTGAAGTGGACCCCGTCCGGCACCGCCCACTTCTTCGTCATGTGGGCGTTCTTCATCCTGCTGACCGTCTACATCGAGGCGTACGGCGCGATCATTCAGGGTGCGATCACCGGGCACTCGGACTTCCATATCCCGCTCATCGGGACCTGGCCGGTGCTGGGCTTCCTGCAGGACTTCATCGCGCTCGCCTGTCTGGTCGGGCTGGTCGCGTTCACCGCCATCCGGATCAAGAACTCGCCGAAGAAGCTGGGGCGCGGCTCCCGTTTCTCCGGTTCCCACCTGGGCGGGGCCTGGCTGGTCCTGTTCATGATCTTCAACATCATCTGGACGCTGTTCCTCGCCCGGGGCGCCGCGGCCGCCAACGGTAACTTCCCCTACGACTCGGGCCTTCGCCAGCCTGGCCATCGGGAAGATCCTGCCGCACAGCGAGCTGCTGGAGCAGATCGCCCTCCTGCTGCACATCGGCCTCATGCTGGTGTTCCTGGTCATCGTGGTGAACAGCAAGCACCTGCACATCTTCACCGCGCCGCTGAACGTGCTGTTCTCCCGCCGGCCCGACGGGCTGGGCCCGGCCCAGCCGATGCGCAGCAACGGCGCGGTGCTCGACTTCGAGGAGGCCGACCCCGAGGTCGACGTGTTCGGCCGCGGCAAGATCCAGGACACGACCTGGAAGGGTTTCCTCGACTTCTACACCTGCACCGAGTGCGGCCGCTGCCAGTCGCAGTGCCCGGCGTGGAACACCGACAAGCCGCTGTCGCCCAAGATGCTCATCCTCGACCAGCGTGACCACGCCTTCGCGGTCGCGCCGTACCTGCTGGCCGGGGAGAAGGAGAAGGAGAGCTTTTCCGAGGACGTGCTGGCTCTGCTCGACAAGCCGCTCGTCGGCGAGGACGGGGTCATCCACCCCGACGTCCTGTGGTCGTGCACGAACTGCGGCGCCTGCGTCGAGCAGTGCCCGGTCGACATCGAGCACATCGACCACATCCTCGACATGCGCCGCTACCAGGTGATGATCGAGTCGTCGTTCCCGTCCGAGGCGGGCGTGATGCTCAAGAACCTGGAGAACAAGGGCAACCCGTGGGGCATGTCCGAGATGAAGCGCGCCGAGTGGATCGAGGAACTCGATTTCGAGGTCCCGATCATCGACTCGACAATGCCCGAGGACGTCGAGTACCTGTTCTGGGTCGGCTGCGCCGGCGCGCTGGAGGACCGGGCCAAGAAGACCACCAAGGCGGTGGCGGAACTGCTGCACATCGCCGGGGTCAAGTTCGGCGTGCTCGGTCCGATGGAGGCCTGCACCGGCGACCCGGCCCGCCGTCTGGGCATGGAGTTCCTCTTCAACATGCTCGCGCAGCAGAACATCGAGACCCTCAACGAGGCGGGGGTCAAGAAGATCGTGGCGACCTGCCCGCACTGCTTCAACACCCTCGCCAACGAGTATCCGCAGCTCGGCGGCACCTACGAGGTCGTGCACCACACCCAGTTGCTGGCGCACCTGGTCGAGGAGGGCAGGCTCACCCCGATCACCCCGATCGAGGAGAAGATCACCTACCACGACCCGTGCTTCCTCGGCCGGCACAACAAGGTGTACGCCCAGCCGCGCGACATCATGGCCAAGGTGCCGGGCGTCCAGGCCCAGGAGATGCACCGCTGCAAGGAACGCGGATTCTGCTGTGGCGCCGGCGGCGCGCGCATGTGGATGGAGGAGCGCATCGGAAAGCGCATCAACACCGAGCGCGTGGACGAGGCGCTGACCACCGATCCCGACACCGTCTCCACCGCCTGCCCGTTCTGCCTCGTGATGCTCGGCGACGCGATCAACGAGAAGAAGAACGCCGGTCAGGCCAAGGAGTCGCTCGAGGTCGTGGACGTCGCCCAGCTCCTCATCAAATCCATCAAGCAGGGGTAAAGAAATCTTTGCCGCGATCGTGAACTTTTTGTGGAAATCACGAGTCAAGGCGATGGAATGAACTGTGTTTCACAGAAGAGTGACAAAGGCTTTCTCCACATAACAGGAAAATCACGGTAACCTCAACGTTGGCTCAATCGACGGGGAGGGGGCTGGACGGTGGGTGTGGTCGTCATCGACGCGGAGGTCACCCTGGCGGACGTCCTCTCCCTGCGTCTGGCCATCACCGAGCCGCTGGCGGACGGCACCCGCCTGGTCCTGCGGAAACGGGGCGCGGGTGAGGAACGGCGGGTGACGCTCGGGGCCTCCGGCGGCCGTACGAGGGACGCCAGCGTCGCGGTCTCCCTCGCGCCTCTCGACCTCGGTCCGGGGCGCTGGGACGCCTACCTTGAGCACGACGGCGTCCGCGCCCGCATCCAGAGCGCCGATCCGGGATTCTCGCTCGACCGTCTCGACGCGTACGCGCTGGGCCGGCGGACGCTCGCCTACCGGGCCTACCGCACCCGCAACGGATTCCTGGCCCTGAAGATAGACCCGGCGGAGCCGGTCGCCGACGTCCGCGCGGTGTGGTTCCGCGAGGGGCGCTTCGAGGTGACCGGGCTGCTGGCCTACACCGGTCTGGACGACGACGACCAGCACCGCCACGCCACGCTCGCGCTGCGTCACACCGAGCCGGGCCGCGGTGATCGGGTTCACGGCGATCCGGCCGCGACCGTGCGGGTCGCCGCCACCGTCCAAGGGGTCCGGTTCCACGCCGCGCTCTCGCTGTGCGACGTGCTGGCCGCCACCCCCGACTCGCAGGGCTCCTGGGAGCCCTACCTGGAGGTGGACGGCGTCGACCGCGAGCTGCCGCTGGGCGCCAGGCTCGACGACGTCGAGGGCAAACGCCGCCGCGTCCACTATCCCCGCGCGCTGGTGGACGGCGTGCCGATCCGGCCCAGCTTCACTCCGGGCGACGAGTTGCTGCTGGAGGTGGGAGCGTGAGGATCGCGTTCCTGCTCCCCTCGGCGTACGGCATGCGCGGTGACGTGCGGGCGATGCTGAACCTCGCGGGAGGGCTGGCCGCACGGCACGAGGTGGAGGTCGTGAGCGTCCGGCGCACCAGGGAGACGCCGTTCTTCCCGGTCGACCGCCGGGTGACGCTGCGCTGGCTCGTGGACGCCCGGCCCGGTGTCCATCACCTGCTGCCCCGGGGACAGGTGCGCACCGAGGTGGCGCTCTGGCGGATGCTGCGCGGTCTGCGCGCCGATGTCCTGGTCACCACCCGGCCGACGCTGAGCGTGCAGGCCGCCAGGTATGCCCCGCGACATGTCGTCCGCATCGCGCGGGAGTGGGGCAAGCCGTCGGTGCCCGGCCCGGTGCGCCGGTTCTATCCCCGCCTCGACGCCGTGGTGGCGAGCACCGCCGGGCGGCGGGACGAGTGGGTGCGGCTGCTCGATGACGACCTGTCGGTCCACGTCATCCCCGACGCGCTGCCCGGGGCGCCCTGGCCGCGCTCCCGCATGGACAACCGCATCGTCAGCGCCGGGGGCAGGCTGGTGCCGGGCAAGTCGTACGACCAGCTCGTGCGCGCCTTCGCGATCGTCGCCGACAAGCGGCCCGACTGGCGGCTGCGGTTGTACGGCGGGGGACCGGAGGAGCGGCGGCTGCGCGCCCTCGTCCGCGACCTCGACTTGCACAACCACGTGTACTTCATGGGCACCACGCCCGACCTGCCCGGCGAGTTCGCCAAGGCGTCCATCGTCGCGGTGCCGTCGCGGCACGAGGTGCTGGGCATGACCGTCATCGAGGCGCTGAGCTGCGGGGTGCCGGTCGTGGGCTTCGCCGGATCCCGCGGGCCCGCCGAGTTTCTCCGTCCGGGCCGCGACAGCGTGCTGGTCCAGGAGGGGGAGGGCGGCGGCGATGCCGAGTCGCTCGCCTGCGCGCTGCTCACCCTCGTCGACGACGAACGCCGCCGCATGAAGCTGGCGGCCGGGGCGCTGGAGACCGCGTCCGCCCACGCCGCGCCGGCTGTCGCGGTCCGCTGGGAGGAGCTCATGTACGGCCTGCGCTCCCGCCCCTGACCCGTCACATCCGCCAGCGGATCACAACCGGATCACAAGGGCCTGTCGTGATGCTGGGGTCCCGTAGAAACGATGGTGATCGTGGAGATCGGGAGGGAACGGCATGACGAACACGGCTGTGCGTCTGGGACGTCCGGTGGCGGTGACGGCTCTGGCCGTCGGCGTCGCGCTGGGCGGTGCCACGTCCGCGAGCGCGGCGGAGAGCACGTCGGCGAGCGCGGCGGCGAGTGCGGCCACGCGGCTGGGGCCGTACGGCTACGGCGCCGTGAAGCTGGGGATGAGCGCCAAGCAGGCCCAGAAGACCGGAAAGATCGTCAAGAAGCTCGCCGGCGAAGGCTGCTCGGGCTGGGACCTGAAGGCGCACCCGACCGGCAAGGACAGGGTCGGCCTGTTCATCTCGAAGAAACTCGGCGTGGCCGCGATCTTCGGGTTCAAGGGGGTCAGGACTCCGGAGGGCGTCGGGATCGGCTCCACCCTGAAGCAGTTGAAGAAGGTTTACCCTCGCCTCAGGACGGCCGCCAGTGGTTTCCCCGTCGCCGCGGTCCCCGGCAACTCCAAGGCTTCCTACTACTTCCTGCTCCGCCACGGCAAGGTGTACGAGCTGGCCCTGACCCTCAACAACCAGGACTGCTTCAACTAGCGCTTCTCCGGGGGACGCGACTCCGCCGGGCTGATTCAGTCGCCGGGCTCGCTGAGATGCGCGGCGGCGACGGAGACCGAGTCGTGGATCGGCAGCTCCGTGTCGAGGCCGGTGATCCTGAGCATCCGGGCGAATCGCCCGTGGGCGCCGCTGAGCGCCAGGCGCCCGCCGGCCGCCCCGACGGCGGTCAGGGCTCCCATGAGGACGCTCAGCCCGGTCGAGTCGCAGAACTTGAGCCCCTCGGCGTCGATCACGATCCTGGGCGGCGTACGCAGCCCGACCGCCTCGGCCAGGCAGGCGCGCAGCGAGGAGGCGGAACCCAGATCCAGGTCGCCGAACATCCGGATGACGACGACGTCCTCGTCCAGGACGGTGAGCATGGAGAAGGTGTCGGGCTGTCCGTGCCTTCCCGGTTCCACTCGCGCTCGCCCCTGCTCACCTGGCCCTGCCGTCCGGCCGTCGCCTCACGGCCGGCCGGAGCTGTCCGTCAATGATTGCACATGGCAAATGATGCCTGGCCCAGGTCAGGGTCGTTCCCTGCGGACGAGCAGCATGGCGGCGTCGTCAGGGACGGGTCCGCCGACGTGCGCGACCAGGTCGCGTTCCAGCAGGTCGAGGGAATCCTGCGGATCGCCGGCCCGGAGCAGGCGGAGCACCCGATCCTCCAGTGGATAGAAGGCCCCGCTCCGGTCGCGCGCCTCGATCACGCCGTCGGTGTAGAAGAGGATCTGGTCGCCCGCGCGGAACGCGCATCCGTACGGCTCGGGGCCGGTGGAGGAGAGCGCGACCAGGCCGAGCGGCGGCGCCTCCTCGCGCGGTTCGATCCGCTGGACACAGCCGTCGCCCGTGAGCAGCAGAGGCGGCGGGTGGCCGTAGTTGAGCAGGCAGATCTCGTGCTCGCGCACCTCCGCGAGCACGGCGGTGACGAACTTCTCCCCGCCGAGCCGCAGCGCGAGGTGCTCCTCCAGGCGCCGGCCGACATCGGCGAGCGAGGGTTCGTCGTAGGCGGCCTCCCGGAAGGCGCCGAGCACCGAGGCCGCCGTCTCCACCGCGCCCAGGCCCTTGCCCTGCACGTCGCCGACGATCAGCCGGACGCCCCCCGGCGCCCTGGCGATGTCGTACAGGTCCCCGCCGATGCGGGCGTCCACGGCGGCGGACATGTAGGACAGGGCGATGCGCAGGTCGCCCGCGCGGCGGGGCACCGGGTGCAGCAGCACGCGCTGGACCGCCTCGGCGACGAGACGGACGTCCGCGAGCTTCCGCTCGCCCTCGGCCCGGAGCCGGCACGCCAGCATGGCGGCCGCGGTGACACCGACGATCGCGACCAGCGTGACGATGATCTGCGGGCGGCCGAGCAGGTGGTCGTGATAGGCCAGCGGCACGGACAGGACGAGCGCGGCCAGCCCGGCCAGCGCCGTGTGGCGCACTCCCCCCACCACCGCGGCCAGCGCGGGCCCGAGGGTCAGCAACGGCAGCAGGCCCAGGGACGGCCCGGCGAGCAGGTCGAGCACCACCACCGCCGCCATCGCGGCGAGCGGCAGCGTACGGAGGACATCCTGGATTCCCATCCGCGACTCCCGCGCCGCTACGAGCCCGTCCACGCATGCATTCCCGGGACCCCGCCTGCCCTACCTGGAGTATCGGAACGGCGACGCTGAATACCGGTAACGGGTATCGTTGAAGGATGCACGGGTACAGCGGGGACAAGCAGGCCTACCTCACCCGCCTGCGCCGGATCGAGGGACAGATCCGCGGGCTGCAGCGGATGGTGGACGAGGAGGCCTACTGCATCGACATCCTCACTCAGGTCTCGGCGGCCACCCGCGCCCTCCAGGCGGTGGCGCTCGGCCTGCTGGAGGACCACATCGCCCACTGCGTCGCCGACGCGGTCAAGAGCGGAGGCCCGGAGGCCGGCGAGAAGGTGAAGGAGGCCTCTGCGGCCATCGCCCGGCTCGTCAGGTCGTGACCCCGGTTCGTCACCGCCTGTTCGTCACCGCCATTTCGTGACGACCCGTTCGTGACGGCCTGGTGACGATCGCCCGCCAGGGCGGCCGGACGGATCATCCCGGGTGAGCAACCGTCCCGGGCCACCAGATGCCCGGGACGGTCCGTGCTCTCAGTGTCTTCAGCGGCTCGCCGAAGTCCGCAATCCGAGCGCGTTGTCGAGCTCTTCCAAGGTCAGTCGGTTCTCCGTGATGTTCACGGCCTCCAGCACCTCGGCGTAGAGCGCGATTTCGTCCAACGCGACACGGTCGTGGACCCGAGAGTCCAGGTCGTCGTGCCCCACCGCGTCGTCCTTCCTTCCGCAGCCCACACCCATCACGAGGTTACGTCCGGGTACCTTGCCGCGACATGGCCCATCGTGACCATTCCGACCCGCACCCCTCGTCCCTCCGGGACCATTTCCCCGATACCGAGATCACAATTCGATGAAAAAGACGGTCATGGGGGGAAGGGATTGCTAAAGCGGAGGTAAGGACGAAATATCCGAATTGGATGTTTCGAACAGCCACCCACCGGACTCGTCCAGGTCGGGCTTGCGCCGCTCCGCCACCTCCTGCGGGCGCGGGTCGTCCCGCTGGTGGATCAGGCACTTGACGGCCGCGGAGCATACCGCGAACCCCTCGGGCGGCGCGGGCGTGCCGGTCAGGGCGCACCAGGCCAGGCCGGTCGCGTACGCGGAGCCGAGCAGGGCGGCGGCCGCCCCGCGGTCGGGCGGGACCAGCCCGGGCGGCAGTTCCCCACCGGCCGGCCAGCAGCCCCGCAGCGGGTGGGCGGGCTCGGCGAGCGCGAGATAGAGGGCCTGCCGGAGTTCGTCGTCCATCCACGGATAGAGCGCGGTGACCACCTGCGCGGTGCGTGAGCTGCCCGGCGCCGCCCAGGCGGGCTCGGACACGCCGCACACGCCCGCCACGTCGGCGGCGAGCAGCGAGGCCGCCACGGCTCGCGGATCCATCCCGCGCGCGGCCGTGTAGCCCAGGGCCTCGACCAGGTCGTACAGGGTGTGCCGGAAGTGCTCGCCCGGCGCCCATTCGGGGAGCGTGGCCGGGACGAGGTGCGGCGGGCAGCGCGCCAGCCAGGCCTGCCGTACGGCGCCGCCGGGCATGGCGTGCTGGTCCAGCCAGGGGCTGCCGAGCAGCGGCTCGGCCATCGCGATCAGCGCGTCGGCGCGCGGCCGGAACCGGGGGTCGGCGCGCAGCACGGTGGCGGCCTCGGCCATCAGCCCGGCCAGGCGCAGGCCCGCCTCCCGCGCACCGGAGCGCATCCGCTCGGCGTACAGGGCCACGAGCGCGTCGAGCGAACCCATGGGCAGCCAGCGCACCCAGTCGTCCCCGGGCAGGGGCCGGGCCAGGAACTCGCCGAACATCGACAGCATGACCTCGTTGCCGTCGAAGGCGGGCGCGTAGGCGCACCACATGATCGTGCCCCACACGGCGGCCACCGTGGAGGCCACGTCGCGGGCGAAGACCTGCTGGTAGACGCTGCCGCCGAGGGGGAAGTCCTCCCGGCGCAGCCCGCGGTGGGCGAGCAGCAGCGCGCGGAGCCGTTCGGTGATCTCGTGCGGGACGTCCGGGCCGACGAACGCCTGCGTGGACCCGCGGTCGTACGCGAAGTCGGGACCCGCGGGGATCAGCGCGGGCGGGATCGCCACGCCCGGAGGGCTCGGCCGTGCGCCGGAGCGGACGGCCGGATGCAGCGGGGGCGCCGACAGGTGCCAGCGGCCGTCGACGCGGTCGAGGCGATACCAGCGGGCGTGCGCGCCGAACAGCCACCGAGCGCCGTCCGGCGTGACCAGCGCCCGCTGGGCCAGGGTGTGCGCCCGGGTGACCGGGGGGAGCAGCGTCCACCGGGGGTCGCCGACGACGGCGCGCACGTCGCGCTCCATCGTCGTGAACCCGTCCCAGTACACGCGGCAGTGACTCCTCCGGCCTCCTGAGAGGACGGCTTCTCGCTCATCCCGGTCGAGGCGACCGGAGTGGACGGCGGCCAGGCACTGACCGATGCCCCTCCGGGGCACACGTATGCCGGGACGAACTCCGGTGGTCCCCTCGCTGGATCCGATGGTAGCTCGCCGGTCCCGGAGGCGGCGGGAGCGCCCGGCACGCAGGCATGGTGCGGTGAGACCGTTGGTGAAAGTTTCACGCGTCGCGTGGCGCTGAGCAGTGCATATGCGTATTTCTCCGGGTTGGGGGGTATCTCGGGACGCGCCGGCCACTTGGCACGGGCTGCCGTGGCGTATTCCATAGGTGCTCGTGACGGAGATCCAGCAGGCCGGGGCCGCCCGCGAGCGGGGTGCGGACGAGGCATCGGAGAAGATGGCGCCCGTGGACACCTCTGGCGACACGGCGAGCGGCGAGCAGACGGAGCCGCACTCGGGCCGGAGCCGCTGGGCGGTGTGGTGGCTCGGCCATTCGCCCGACCGCACGGCCCTGCTCATCTGGTTCTTCTGGCAGGTCGCCTCGTACGTCTACCTGATCCTCGCGGCGCCCGGCCGTACGGAGGACGCGATCCTCGACCGGTTCAACCGGTACGACTCGTACAACTTCATGGACATCGCGCGGTACGGCTACGACGGCCGGCCGGACGACCCGGACGCGCCGCGGCTCGTCGCGTTCTTCCCGGGCCTGCCGCTGCTGCTGCGCGCCCTGCACCTGTTCATCCCGGACATGAGGCTCGCCCTCGTCCTGATCTCCTTCGTCGCGAGCGCCGTCGTGGCGGTGGCGCTGTCGCGGCTGAGCGAGTCGTACCGGGAGGGCAGCGGCCCCTGGGCCGTGCTGGCGTTCTTCCTCAGCCCGTTCGCGGTGTTCCTGCTCGCCGGGTACACGGAGGCGCTGTTCCTCGCGCTGGCCATCCCCGCGTGGCTGCTGGCGCGCCGGGGCCGGTGGGAGTCCGCCGCCGTGTGCGCCGCCTTCGCGTCGTCCATCCGCATCTCCGGGCTCTTCCTCGCCCTCGGCCTGGTCGTGCAGTTCCTCGTCTCGCGCGACGGGCTGCGTGCTCCGAGGGGATGGCGGAACGCCCCGTGGCTGGTGCTGCCGGGCGTGCCGGTGCTGGCCTACATGATCTACCTCTGGCACCGTACGGGTGACCTGATGGCCTGGAAGGCGGCGGAGGCGCAGTACTGGGGCCGCTACCCCGAGGCGCCCTGGAACGTGTTCATCAACACCTGGAACCGGTCACTCAACGAGCCCGTCCTGGCGACGTCGTACCGCGAGGAGATCCTCTCGGCGATCGTGCTGGTCCTGGTGATCGTCGCGCGGCTGGTCCGGCGCAACTGGGCCGACGTCGCCTATCTGGCGCCGCAGGCGGTGGCGCTGCTGGCGATGTCGTCGTTCTACATGTCGGTCGGCCGGGCCTCGCTGCTGTGGTGGCCGCTCTACATCTCCGTGGGCGTCGTCGGCAGCCGAAGGCCCTGGGTCCTGATGGCCTACCTCGCGGTCGCCGCGCCGGTGTGGGCAATCAATGTCGGAAATTTCACCACAGGTGCCTGGGTGGGTTGATCGTCCTCTGACTAGCTTCTCCATGTATGGGGGCATTTGTCGCAGGAGTGGCGGTTGTTGCGCTTGCGGTGGCCGGTCTGCCGTCGGCGGCCGACACCTACCGGGTGAACGTCCTCACCTACAACGTCTGCGCGGCGGGCAACAGCGCCGGCACCTGCGTACGGGACCTCACGGCCCAGCGCCGCAGGACCTGGGCGGTCAGGTCTCCGCGCTGATCCGGTCGAGGGACGTGGACGTCGCCTCGTTCACCGAGATGTGCTACGCCCAGGTGGGCCTGCTCCGGCGTGAGCTGCCCGGCTATCGCCTGGTCTGGTACGGCTACGCCAAGGGCGGCGGGCCGGGTCGCGAGGACCGCTGCCGCACGCTGTGGAGCGACCTCACCCCGGACACGGCCCCGCCGGACGGCAAGACCTTCGGCATGGCGCTGGCGTTGAAGAACGGCGCCGAAGGCCCGCCGCTGCGGCGGCTGTTGCGCGCCGACCACGCCCCGGCCGTGCCCGGCGAGACGATCCACCCGCGCGGCCTGCTGTGCGCCACCGGCCGGGTCGGCCCGCGCCGCTCGGTCTGCTGCGTGACCCACATCTCCGACACCGAGACCCCGCGGCAGGTCACCGGGCTGGTGTCGGCGTACGCCCGGAACGCCCCCGTGATCCTCACCGGCGACTTCAACCGCGAGCCCGGCCACGACCAGCTCACCGACGTGTACGGCATGGGCCTGGGCGACGGCGGCTACACCGAGGTCGACGCCGAATCGTGCGGGGTCGCGCGGCGGGGCGGCGAGCCCACCACGCGCGGCGGCCGGAAGATCGACTACATCTTCGCGACCGAGGCCGACTACCGCCCGGGCGGAGCCGAGGTCATCAGGACCGACCCGGAGCTGTCGGACCACCTGGCGCTGGCCGGCACGCTCATCGGGACCGAACCGAGGCCGCGGCGTGACGGCGGGCCTTGGCGAGGTAGTTGTCCGGCGTACGCGCGAAGGAGGCGCGGTCGTCGTCGGTGAGCTCACGGACGACCTTCCCCGGCACGCCCGCGACCAGCACGCCCGCCGGGACGCGACGGCCGGGCGGCACGACGGCCCCGGCCGCGATCAGGGACCCGGCCCCGACGACCGCCCCGCCGAGCACGACCGCCCCGATGCCCACGAGGGCGCCGGTCTCGACGTGCGCGCCGTGCACCATCGCCCGGTGGCCGAGGCTCACCCGGTCTTCCAGGATCGCCGGCTCGCCGGGATCGGCGTGCAGGCAGCACAGGTCCTGGATGTTGACCTCGTCGCCGACCTCGATGCGCTCGTCGTCGCCGCGCAGCACGGAGCCGTACCAGACGTTCGCGCCGCGTCCGAGCCGCACCCTCCCGACGACCACCGCCCCCGGGGCCACCCATGCCTCGGGATGGATGATCGGCGTGGCGTCGTCGTCCAGGTCGGCGATGTACGGCATGGCACCATGATCCCATGAGCCCCGTGCCGGGCTCGGCGCGGCCTCCGGTTTCGCCGGCCGCCTGACGCGTTCAGGTTGCGATGTGCGACGGATAGCAGGAAAGTCGTGTCCTGGCTGCGTTACCGTCGTTATCTCCAACCCCAGGGTTTCTCATGACGAATCAGACCGACAACTTCCCCGACCTGATGAGTGACGACTCCTTCGAAGTCGTGATGCGTGGGTACAGCCGCAGGCAGGTCCACGACTACATGGTCCGGACCCGCAACCAGATCCGGGACCTGGAGGAACGGCTCGCACGCACGATCGACCAGGCGGAGCAGAGCCGCCTGGAGCTGGCCGAGGCGCGGCGGAGGATGGCGGAGTCGCCGCAGAACCCCGACGAGCTGGGGGAGCGGCTGAGCCAGATACTCAAGCTGGCGCAGGAGGAGGCGGCGGCCAACAAGGAGGCGTCCGAGGCGGAGGCCAGGATGCTGCGCGAGACCTCGGCGGCCGAGGCCGAACGGCTGGTGACCTCGGCGCGTGAGCAGGCCGACGCGATCAGGGCCGCCGCCCAGGAGGAGGCCGAGCGCCGCGTCGCCGACGCCACCGCCACGGCGGAGCGGCTGCTGGCGCAGGCGGGCGCGGACGCGGAGGAGACGCTGGGCACGGCCCGCGCGGAGGCGGAGGAGACCCTGCGCTCCGCCCGCGCCGAGGGGGAGCGGCAGCTCACCGTCGCCCGGATGGAGGCGGAGCGGCTGCTCGTCGAGGCGCGCGGGCAGGCCGAGGCCATGCTCGCGGCGGCGCAGCAGCGGGTGAACGCTCTCGACGAGCACACCGGCCGCCGGGTGGCCTACCTCACCGACACCCACGCGGAGGTCGTACGCAGGCTCAACGAGATCGGCTCGGTGCTCGGCGACCTGATGCACCGAGAGGCCGCGGCCGGCCCGCTGATCGACGAGGCCGCAGTGCTGCCGCCCGCACCGCAGGTGCACGCCATCGCCGCGGGCGCGCCGGACCAGCAGCACGGCCAGCAGCACGATCTGCAGCACGACCAGCAGCACGGTCTGCCGCACGAGCCGGTCGAGGAGGACCCGAGGCAGGCCTTGGAGGCCGCGCCGTCCGGGCACGAGGCGCATGACGCCGTGGGCCAGGGGCGGATCGAGGGCGAGGAGGACGACGCGGTCCTGATCGTGGACGACGGACGCCACGAGAACGGCCACGACGCGACGCCGTCGCCCGAGGACACCGACGTCAACCTCGGCCGCGTGCGGCGTGCCCTGCCGGACGGGGAGTCCGTGGCCAACAACTGAGCCCGGCGTGGTGCTTCACGCGCGGGGTGCCGCGCCGGGGTGCCGGGCCGGTGCGAGGCTTCGAGATCGCACTGCTTCGCCCTCAGACTGGCCCGCCTTCGGACGGAGCGGGTGAGGACTGGTAGCGGAAGCCCCCGCCCCCGATCGGGTCGGGGGCTTCCGCGCTCATGGATCGGCGGCGCGGGCCTCCTGCTCGCGCAACAGCTCACGCAGTCCGTCGGGTTCGTCGGCGTCGATGGTCATCGCGCATCCCGCCGTCCGCTGCGCCGAGGTGAGCGGGTGGTGCCGGGTCGCCCACCACCGGCCCGCGTCACTCCGCCAGATCGTCCACTCCGGGAACTCCCGGGCGATCTCGGCGAGGCGTCGGTCCAAGGACATCCGTACACCTTCCCTCGCCGTATGCCCGGTGTTCTTGACGTCTCCTCCTCAAGGTGCGGGACATCTCTAGAGAAATCAATGATCGGGACAGTCAGGTCAACGTTGCCTCTTGACCTAGGCGTCGAAGTCGTACTGGAGTACATACGACGCCGCGTCCAGGATCATCTCGTTGACCTCGACCGGCACGCCCCCTTCCGCGAAGGCCACCCGGGTGACGGAGATCACCGGCGTGCCGGCCGGAAGGTTCAGCGACTCGGCCTCCCCGGGCAGCGGCATCCGCGCCCGCACCTCCTCGCTGAAGTGGACGGGAGGCCGGCCGAGCTCGCCCAGCCGGGCGTACACCCCGCCGGGACCTGTGTCGGGCAGGACGACCGCCGTGCCCTCCACGAGATCGGCGGGAAAGTGGGAGGCCGCGAGCTGCACCGGACGGCCGTCCACCGAGTAGCGGCGCCGGCGCACCCATACCTCGCCGGTGCCCAGCACGCGGGCGACCTGCTCGCTCGCCGGCTCGCGCAGGATGGTCACCTCGTCCACGACGTACGACCGCCCCCGGGTGTCGGAGTCCCAGATGGCCAGGCCCTGGGCCCACTGCTCCCGGGAGAGCCGGCGGGATCCGTGGCGGCGGATGGGGCGAAACAGGCGCACGTACACGCCCGATCCGCGCTTCGGCACGGCCAGCCCTTCGTTGATCAGCACGGCGAGCGCCTGCCGTGCCGTGGCCCGTGCGACGCCGTGCTCTTTCATGAGCGCGTTTTCGCCCGGTAGCCGGTCCCCATCACCGAGCGCTCCGGACAGGATCTGATCGCGCAGCCGATCGGCGATGCGGCGATAGATCGGGGACTCGTGATGCACCGGGCTTTCCGTCACGTTTGATCACCCTCTGTCACCAACGGGGGTTTGGCGTCTCCAGAGAACTTGCCCCGTCTTGTCCACGATCGCACAGAGTCTTGGGTGCGTCTTGTGCTTACTTTGAGCTGATCGTGCCGGTGTGGCGATCTCTGGGGGTTATAGCCGTCCGCTACCGTGGAACGGTCCCCTCCGGTATTGCCGGCACCGGGAACGCTCCGTCATCGCCATCACGACAAGATCGGATATTTCGGTACATAATGCGGTGACGAAGGAGTTGCCGATG
This sequence comes from Microbispora sp. GKU 823, assembly GCF_002027145.1. Lineage (NCBI taxonomy): Bacteria > Bacillati > Actinomycetota > Actinomycetes > Streptosporangiales > Streptosporangiaceae > Microbispora > Microbispora sp. GKU 823. The sequence continues at coordinate 25,733 of NZ_MWJN01000015.1, forward strand.
GTTCTCAGCCGTGCCGAATGCCAGGACCTCGACGCCAAGGACCCGCTCGGGGGGTTCCGGGACGAGTTCTCGCTGCCTCCGGGGGTCGTCTACCTGCTGGGCAACTCGCTCGGCGCGCTGCCCAGGCGTACGCCGGAACGGGTGGCCCACACGGTCGAGACCGAATGGGGGGTGCATCTCGGGGCGAGCTGGAACACCGCCGGCTGGTGGGACATGCCGCAGAGCACCGGCGACCGCATCGCGCCGCTGATCGGCGCACGCCCCGGCGACGTGCTGGCCGGCGACTCCACCTCGGTGAACATCTTCAAGGTGGTGACCGCCGCCCTTCCGCTGCGGCCCGGCCGCCGTGTGATCGTCTCCGATCTCGACAACTTCCCCACGGACCGGTACGTCGTGGAGGGCGCCGCCCGGGCGCTCGGCGCGTACGAGATCCGGGACATCGGCGAGACCGGCCGTTCGCTGGAGGACGCCCTCGGCGAGGACGTCGCGCTCGTGCTGCTGTCGCACGTGGACTACCGGACCGGCGCGGCCAGGGACATGGCGGCGGTGACGGAGCTGGTCCGGGCGGCCGGCGCCCTCATGGTCTGGGACCTGTGCCACAGCGCCGGTGCGCTGCCCGTGCGGGTCGGCGAGGCGGACTTCGCCGTCGGCTGCACCTACAAGTACCTGAACGGCGGGCCCGGCGCCCCCGCCTACCTGTACGTCGCGCCGCGCCACCAGGACGCCGTCCACAACGTGCTGTCGGGCTGGCACGGCCACGCCGCGCCCTTCGACTTCGAACCGCACTACCGCCCCGCGCCCGGTGTGCGCCGATTCGCCACGGGCAGCCCGCCCATCCTGTCGTACGCCGCGCTGAACGCGTCCCTCGACATATGGGAGCGGGTGGACCTGAGCGAGGTCAGAGCCAAGAGCGTGGCCCTGACCTCGCTGTTCATCGATCTGCTCGACGATCTCGTCGATCCCGGGCTCGGGCTGACCCTGGCCACCCCGCGCGACCCGGAGCGGCGGGGAAGCCAGGTCAGCTACCTTCACCCGCAGGGTTACCCCGTGGTGCGCGCGCTCGCGGACCGGGGGGTGGTGGGCGACTACCGCGAGCCGGACTTCGTCCGGTTCGGCTTCGCCCCGCTGTACCTGCGCTACGTCGACGTGTACGACGCGGCGACGGCGCTGGCCGAGGTGCTCGGCAAGGAGCTGTGGCGGGACGAGCGCTACGCGCGGCGGCTCACCGTCACCTGACCTGCGTCAACGGCCGCGGCGGGCCAGCCCGGCGACGATGTCTCCGGCCAGTGCCACGCAGCGGTCGCAGATGCGCCCGGCCTCGCCGTGGACCATGTGGACGCGAGGGCCCGGCGGCCTGCGGCAGAAAGAGCAGGCGGCGTCGCGCTTCATGCGGCGGTTGACCAGGTGCCGGTGGGCGAAGGCGGGCGTGAAACGCCTGCGCGTGCTCCGCCTGATGTACCAGAACCGCTCACCGATGGCGGTCCAGGACGTGCCGGCCTCACGGGCCCGGCACACCGCGAGGTCGAGCAGGGCGTCCACCTCGCCGCCCGGTTCGCCGGGCAGTTCCCGGCACAGGGCGATCGCGGCGGACAGGACTTCGAGGGGGTCTTCGGGGTCGGATGCGCGCGAGCGGGCTCGCTCGAGTAACTCAGATGCCTCCATGGCGGACACCATAGGCCGCCGTACAAAGACGATCAAGCGCGCCCGGGGCGCGACCGGGGGCTCACGCTGCGTAGGCTGGGCCGGTGAGAATGCCCGAGGGGCGGGCGCGGGAGCTGTTCGAGGCGGCCCGGGTGGCCCGCCTCGCGACGGCGGGAGCCGAGGGCGCGCCGCGGCTCGTCCCCGTCACGTTCGCCGTGCTGCCGGACGGCGAGAAGGGCACCGTGGTGACGGCGGTGGACCACAAGCCGAAGGCCACCACCGACCTGCGGCGGCTGCGCGACATCCGCGATAATCCCCGCGTCTGCCTGCTGGCCGACCACTACGAGGACGACTGGGAACGGCTGTGGTGGGTGCGCGCCGACGGGCACGCCCACGTCGTGGAGGGCGGCGACGAGCGTGAGCGGGCCGTGGCGTGGCTGGTGCGCAAGTACGCCCAGTATCGCGAGCGTCCCCCGGCCGGGCCCGCGATCCTCGTCCGGGTCGATCGCTGGTCGGGCTGGTCGTACGGCGAGGTATAGCCAGGAAAGGCCTGGTCAGGCGGCCGGGAAGGGGTCGTCTCCCCGGGCGATCGTGTCGAGCATGCGGGCCGTGAACGCCTGGGCGGCGCGGTGGATGCCGGGACCGAAGCTGACCCTGGCGACGCCGAGGGCCGCGAGGTCGCGGATGGCCGGCACACCGGGCCGGAACAGCACGTTGATCGGGCCGCCGATCTCCCGGGCGAGCGTGCCGATCACCTCGGGGTCGCTCGCGAGGATCGGGTAGACGCAGTCGGCGCCCGCCTTGAGGTAGCGGCCGCCCCGGTCGAGCGCCTCCGCGAGCCTCTCGCCTGGGGTCCCCGAGCCGTGGATGAAGGTGTCCACGCGGGCGTTGATCACGAGGCCGGTTCCGGCCTCGGCCGCCGCCGCCCGTACGGCGGCCAGGAAGTCCGCCTGCTCACCGGGGTCGATCAGCGCTCCGGTCGCCGGGTCGGAGTCCTCCAGGTTGCAGCCCACGGCGCCCGCGGCGGCGAGCCGTTCGACGAGCTCGGCGGGCTCAAGGCCGTAGCCGCGCTCGACGTCGGCGGTGACGGGGACCGTCACGGTCCGGGTGATGCGGGCCACGGCCGCGAACATCTCGTCCACCGGCGTGTCGTGCCCGTCCTCGTAGCCCAGGACGGCGGCGACGGCGGCGCTTCCGGTGGCGACGGCGGGGAATCCCGCCGCCTCGACGGCGCGCGCCGACGCGGCGTCCCAGGCGTTGGGCAGCACGACGGGGTCGCCGGGCACGTGGAGCGCCCGCAGGGCCGCCGCCTTCTCGTGGATGTCAGCCATATGGACACACTAGAGAGCCCGGCAGGCAGGAACGCCACCGGTTGCCCGGTAATCAGGGGAAACCGCCGGTGGTTTGAGGGGTCGAGTCCGGTGTCGTGGCCCTCCTGCCATTGGATACGCTCGCGAAACCGGCCCCCCGATCCCCCGACCCCATCTCGTCAGGAGAGTTTCATGAGCGACATCGACAGCGCCGCCGACCAGGCCGGGGCGGACAGCCGTCCCCGAGTGGACTTCTACTTCGACCCCGTCTGCCCCTTCGCCTGGGTCACCTCGCGGTGGATCCTGGAGGTCGAGAAGCAGCGCGACATCGACCTGCGGTTCCGGGTGATGAGCCTTTCCGTGCTGAACGAGAACAAGAAGGACCTGTCCGACTTCTACCGCGAGGCGGTGCCCAGGTGGCGCGGCCCGGTCCGGGTGTGCATCGCCGCCGCGCAGCACCACGGCGAGGGCGTGCTGCGCGACCTGTACACCGCGATGGGCACCCGCATCCACAACCAGGACAACAAGGACTACGGGGTGGTGGCCAAGGAGGCGCTCGCCGAGGTCGGGCTGCCGGTCGAACTGGCCGACGCCGCCGGCACCGACGAGTACGACGAGGCCCTGCGCCGGATGCACCACGAGGGCATGGACCCGGTCGGCGACGAGGTGGGCACGCCCACGATCCACATCGACGGCGTGGCGTTCTTCGGCCCGGTGATGACCCGCATCCCGCGGGGCGAGGAGGCCGCCCGCATCTTCGACGGCGCCGTCGCCATGGCGAAGTTCCCCTACTTCTACGAGATCAAGCGCAGCCGTAACACCGACCCCGAATTCGACTGACACACTCGCGGCCGGGCGGCGCCCGTCACCTCGGCGGCTCCTCCTCCGGGGGCCGCCGGGGCGCCGCCTTGCCCGTGCTCCTGAACAGCGAACGCATGGTCGCCAGCGCGGGGGACCTGTCGTCGGACCGCCTGGCCAGGCTGATCGTCCGGTGCAGGCCCGGCGGGGCGAGGCGCCGTACGCCGAGGGGGTTCTCCGCCAGCTCGGCCACGGTCCTCGGCACGAGGGCGAGGCCCATCCCCCCGCTGGCCAGGGCGCACGACATGCCGTAGTTGCCCGTCTCGTACGCCACGACGGGCGGCGTCAGCCCCTCGCGGCGGAACAGCGCCTCCAGCGCCTCCCGGTTGGCCAGCCCGCGCGAGCCGCTGATCAGCGGCCGGCCGGCGAGCTCCGGCCACGGCAGCGGCTCGGCCGGATCGGTGAGCGCGTGCCCGGGGGCGGCCACCAGTACCAGCTCCTCCACCAGCAGCGCCTCGACGGTGACCCCCGAGGGCAACGCGGGGGCGGGCTGATGTTCGTAGGTGTGCGTGAGCACGAGATCCGCCTCGCCCGCCGCCAGCGCGGGCAGCCCGGACGGCGGTTCGTACTCCCTCACATTCACCTCCACGGCGGGGTGGGCCCGCCGGAACGCCGCGAGGACCGGCGGCAACAGGTGGATGCCGGCGGTCGTGAACGTGCCGATCGTGATGTGGCCGCCGGACAGGCCGGCGAGCGCGGCCAGGCCGTGCCGCGCCCGTTCCAGCTCGTCGAGCACCCGCCGGGCGTGCTCCACCAGCAGATCGCCGGCCGCCGTGAGCGTGGCGCCGCGACGGTGCCGGATCACGAGTACGGCTCCGGCCTCCCGCTCCAGCTTGGCGATCTGCTGCGACAGCGCGGGCGGCGTGTAACCGAGGCGGGCGGCGGCCCGGGTGATGGAACCGGCCTCGGCGACCGCCACCAGCGCCGCAAGGCGCGTCACATCGTGCATGAAGCAATGCTTAACACCGCCTCGCCAAATGTGACATACCTCACGAGGGCTCCGCTGCCGCATCCTCGACTCACGACCCGAGGGGAACTGGAGGAGCGGATGACCACAACACGATCGACCCGGCCGTTCGAGGTGTGCGTGATCGGAGCGGGGCCGCGCGGGATGTCGGTGATCGAGCGGCTGTGCGCCAACGCGCGGCGGCTGCCGCCGCGGGCCCGCGTCCTGCTGCACGTCGTGGATCCGTACCCGCCGGGGGCCGGGCAGGTGTGGCGCACCGACCAGCCGGGCCAGCTGCTCATGAACACCGTCGCCTCGCAGGTCACGCTCTTCACCGATCCCAGCGTCGACATCCGGGGGCCGCTGGAGACGGGCCCCAGCCTGTACGAGTGGGCGCGGCACCTGGTGCTCTTCGCGGACAGCGGGCTCCCGCCCGAGGGCGTCACGGAGGACGTGCTCGCCGAGGCGCGGCGGCTCGGGCCCGACACCTACCCCACCCGCGCCTTCTACGGCCGCTACCTGCGCTGGGTGTTCGAGCGGGTGGTCGCGCGGGCGCCCCGGCAGGTGGAGGTGCGGGTGCACGCCACGCGGGCGACCGCGCTCGACGACGTGCCCGGCACCGGCGCGCAGCGGGTGGTGCTCGAGGACGGCACCGTGCTCGGCGCGCTCGACGCGGTGGTCCTGGCCCAGGGGCACCTGCCGGTGGAGCCGTCGGCCGCCGAGCGGGAGGCGGCCGCGTACGCCGCCGCCCACGGCCTGGTCCACGTGCCGCCCGCCAACCCCGCCGACGCCGACCTGAGCGCCGTACGGCCGGGGGAGGCGGTGGTGCTCCGCGGGCTCGGGCTCAACTTCTTCGACCACATGGCCCTGCTGACGCTCGGCCGCGGCGGCCGGTTCGAGCGCGACGAGGCGGGCCGCCTCGTCTACCGGCCCTCCGGCCGCGAGCCCCGCCTGTACGCCGGATCGCGCCGGGGCATCCCGGTACCAGTCCCGGGGGGAGAACCAGAAGGGCGTCGAGGGCAGGCACGAGCCTCTGGTGCTCACGCCGAGCAGGATCGAGTCGCTGGCCGCGCGCTCGGCCGCCCGCGGCGGGCTCGACTTCCGCGCCGACCTGTGGCCGCTGATCGCCAAGGAGGTGGAGACCGTCTACTACGCCACCCTCCTGGCGCGGCGGGACTGCGCGTGCATGGCCGGCCGCTTCCGCACCGCCTACCTCGCCCACGCGTGGGGCGACGCGGGGGAGGCCATGGTGCTGGACGCCTTCGGCATCGGCCCGGCGCTGCGGTGGGACTGGGAGCGCGTGGCAGAGCCGTACCGGGGGATCGGCTTCGGCGGGCCGGACGACTTCCGCGAGTGGCTGACCGCCTACCTGCGCACCGACCTGGCGCAGGCCCGCGAGGGCAACGTCAGCGGACCGCTGAAGGCGGCCCTCGACGTGCTGCGCGACCTGCGCAACGAGGTCAGGCAGGTGGTCGACCACGGCGGGCTCACCGGGCGGTCGCACCGCGACGACCTCGACCGGTGGTACACGCCGCTCAACGCGTTCCTGTCCATCGGGCCGCCGGCCGAGCGGGTCGAGCAGATGATCGCGCTCATCGAGGCGGGCGTGCTGACCGTCGTCGGCCCCGACATGCGGGTCCACGCCCGTGACGGCGCCTTCGAGGCCGAGTCGGCCGCCGTGCCGGGCTCCGCCGTACGGGCCAGGGTGCTCGTCGAGGCGCGCCTGCCCGAGATCGACCTGCGGCGCACGGCCGACCCCCTGCTGCGCCACCTGCTCGGCACCGGGCAGTGCCGGGCGTACGTGATCGGCGGGCGGCGTGGCGAGGACGGCCACGAGACGGGCGGCCTCGCGGTCACCCGCCGGCCCTACCGGCTCCTGGACGCGGACGGCCGGGCCCACCCGCGCCGGTTCGCGTACGGCGTGCCCACCGAGTCGGTCCACTGGGTGACGGCCGCGGGCGTGCGGCCGGGGGTGAACTCCGTGATCCTGGGCGACTCCGACGCCATCGCCCGCAGCGTCCTCGCGCTGACGCCCGCGCGGGCCCTTCCGCGCCACCGCGCCGCCCGCGTGCCCGCCGGCCCGCGTACGGCTCTCGCCGCCTCCTGCGGCGCGACGCGGACGGGCGTCCGATGAGCGACCTCGATCTGGGCCTGCTGTCCCCGGTACGGGTGGGTTCGGCGGCGGAGCGGGCGACCGGCGACGGCGCGTGGCTGCGCGCGATGCTCGACGCGGAGGCCGCCCTGGTCCGCGCGCAGGCCCGGCTGGGGGTCGTCCCGATGGAGGCCGCGGAGACGATCGGCAAGGTGGCGGAGGCGGGCAACCTCGACCTGGCGGCCCTGGCCCTGCACGCCCGCGAGGCGGCCAACCCCGTCGTGGCGCTGGTCGAGGACCTGACGGCCGCCGTGGCGGTGGTGGACCCGGCCGCGGCCGAGTACGTGCACCGCGGCTCCACGAGCCAGGACATCATGGACACGGCCGCCATGCTGGTGGCGTCCGGACCCTCGACCTGATCACCGTCGACCTGGACCGGGCCGCGACCGCGCTCGCGGGGCTCGCGGCGCGGCACCGCGACACGTTGATGCCGGGCCGCACGCTGACCCAGCAGGCGGTGCCCACCACGTTCGGCCTGAAGGCGGCCGGGTGGCTGCACGCCGTACGGGCCGCCCTGGTGCGGCTGCGCCGGGTGCGCGCGGAGCTGCCCGCCGAGCTCGGCGGCGCGGCCGGCACGCTGGCGGGCTACGTGGAGTACGCGCGGATCGCCGGGGTGCCCGACCCCGGGGCGTACCCGGAGCGGCTGATCGCCGCGTTCGCCGCCGAGGTGGGGCTGGCCGAGCCGGTGGTCCCCTGGCACGTCCTGCGGGTCCCGATCGCCGACCTCGCCGGGGCGCTCGCCCTCACGTCGGGGGTGCTCGGGAAGATCGCCGTGGACGTGCAGTCGCTGTCGCGCACCGAGGTGGCCGAGATCGTGGAGCCGGCCGCCCCCGGCCGGGGCGTGTCGTCGGCGATGCCGCACAAGCGCAACCCGGTCCTCGCCACCCTCGTCCGGTCGGCGGCGATCCAGGTGCCCGCGCTCGCCGCGAGTCTCCACCAGTGCCTGCTCGCCGAGGACGAACGGCCCGCGGGCGCCTGGCACGCCGAGTGGCAGCCGCTGCGCGAGTGCCTGCGGCTGGTCGGCGGGGCCGCCGCCGTGACGGCCGAACTGGCCGAGGGACTCGTCGCGTTCCCCGAGCGCATGCGGGCCAACCTCGCGCTCACCGGCAGCCTGACCGTCACGGAACGGGCGGCCGCCGTGCTCGCGCCGGTCCTCGGGAAGGGCGCCGCCAAGCGGCTGCTCGGGGAGGCGTCCGCGATCTCGGCCGAGACCGGGCGTCCCGTGGCCGAGGTGCTGGAGGAACTCCTGCCCGTGCCCGAGGGGCTGGACCTGGCCGGGCTGTTCGACCCCGCCGAGTACACGGGGGCCGCCGGAGCGCTCGTCGACCGCGTTCTACGCTGCTGTCCAGACGAGTGAGGAGGTCTCGCGTGACCGGTCGCGCCCTTCCCTTCGGGCCGTCGAGCCCGATCATCCAGGCCCCCATGGCGGGCGGCGGATCCACCCCGGCCCTGGCGGCGGCGGTGTCCGGGGCGGGCGGCCTCGGGTTCCTCGCGGCGGGCTACCGTACGGCGCAGGACGTGCGCCGGGAGATCGCGGCGGTGCGTGAGCGGACGGACCGGCCGTTCGGCGTGAGCGTCTTCGTCCCCGCCTTCTTCCCCGGTTCCGGGGACGTCCGGGAGGAGCCGGGTGCCGCCGCGGCGGTGGCCCGCTATCGCGAGGAGCTCGCCCCCGAGGCCGAGCGGTACGGCGTGACGCTGCCGGAGGCCCCCGCGTGGGACGACGACGAGTGGGACGCCAAGATCGACCTGCTGGTGGACGAACGGGTGCCGGTGGCCGGTTTCACCTTCGGCTGCCCGCCGCCCGAGGTGACGGCCCGCCTCCACGACGCCGGTGCCGTGATCATGATCATGGTGAACACTCCGTGGGAGGCGGTCGCGGCGGCCGAGGCCGGCGCCGACGCCGTGGTCGTCCAGAGCTCCGGAGCGGGCGGGCACCAGGCGGCCTTCCTGCCCCCGCCGCCCTCCTGGGAGGCGCCGGACGACCTGCCGGAACTCGTGGCCCTCGTGCGGGAGGCGACCGACGTGCCGCTCGTGGCCGCCGGGGGAATCATGGACGGCGCGGACGTCGCCGCCGTCCTCGCCGCGGGCGCGGTCGCGGCGCAACTGGGCACCGCCTTCCTGCGCACCCCGGAGAGCGGGGCGCACCCCGTGCACAAGGCCGCCCTCGCCGATCCCCGGTTCACCCGCACCGCGTTCACCCGGGCCTTCTCCGGACGTACGGCACGCGGCCTGGCCAACCGGTTCATGGCCGAGCACGAGGCGTCGGCGCCCGCGTACTACCCGCAGGTGCACCACCTCACGAAGGGGCTGCGCCGGGCGGCGGCGGAGCACGGCGACCCCGAGGCGATGGCCCTGTGGTGCGGCCGGGGATACCGCCGCTGCCGCGACCTCCCCGCCGCCGCCCTCGTCGAGACCCTCATGAAGGAACTCGCGGCCGCCCGCGCCTGACCGCCACCCGTGCGTGGCTCGCGCTCAGCGGGGCACGACCTGCGCCCGCACCCCCGGCAGATCGTCGAAGACCGCGGACGAGTCCATCGTGACCACGGTTCGGGCGGTGGCCGCCGCCGTCGCCGCGATCAGCAGGTCGTAGGCGCCGCGCGTCTTGCCCTCGCGCCGCACGTGTGCCATCAGTCGCGCATGGACCCTGGCGACGTCGGTCGTGTACTCCTCGACGGGGATCAGCGCGAGGACCTGGTCCACGAACGCCTGCCGGGCCGGACGTCGTGCCGGATCGGCCAGTTCCACGCCGACGAGCAACTCGGCGATGGTGATCGCGGCGACGGCCACGTCGTCGGCGTCGCCGATGACGGAGTCCACCTCGGCTCTGCCCCGCTCTGCCGCTATCAGGACGCCGGTGTCGAGGATCAGGCGTCGGGCCACGTGGTCCTCATCTCGTCCCGGATGCTCTCCCGCGCCGCCGCGACGTCGGCCTCGAACTCCGCGTCGAGGGTTCCGGCGCTTCCGGCCAGGAACGCCTTAACCATCCGCCCCGGTGCGACGGGTGCGGGACCGATCACCGCGATCCGCTTGCCTCCGCGGGTCACGACGATCGTCTCTCCGTGCTCGGCCTCGTCCAGGACGGCCGCGAAGTTCCGCGAGGCCTCGGTTGCGGTCATCACCTTCATGGAATCAGATTATCTGAGGAGGGGCCGTGTGGTCGTTCGTTCAAGGGTCGGAGGAAGAGCGAGGCGATACGGCGGCTTAATGGGCGGGTAACCCGGAGATGCGACCGTGAAGAGGCCGGCAGAGGGCGGAGGTGCTTGTTTTCGCCTCTGAACTAAGATGACCCTGTCGCGACGGGGAGGGTGGGTCATGGCGAGGCCTCAGCGTAGGACGGTACGGGACATCCGCAGAGGGAACCGGGCCGTGTTGCTGCGCGCGCTCTACTTCTCCGGCCCGACCAGCCGCAACGACCTCACCGCGCGCACCGGCCTGAGCGCCGCCACGGTCAGCACGATGACCGCCGACCTGCTGGGCGAGAACATCGTCGTCGAGGCCGGCCAGGTGGAGTCCGACGGCGGCCGGCCCCGCGTGCTGCTGCGGGTCAACCCCGAGTACGGCTTCGCGGTGGGCGTCGACGTGGCCGAGACGCACGTCCGGGTGGGGTTGTTCGACCTGGAGATGACCGAGCGGGCCAAGGTGGACTACATGCTGCGGCCGGCCCGCCACGACCCCGAACTGGTCGCCCGGCACATCCTCGCGGGGGTCGAGGTCGTGCTGTCGGACGCGGGCGTGTCCCCCGAGCAGGTGCTCGGCATCGGCGTGGGGGTTCCCGGCATCGTCGAGCCGGGCGCCGACGGCGTCATCCACGCCAAGACCTTCGGCTGGGACGGCGTTCCGCTTGGAGCGCTCCTGCGGCGCGGGACCTCGCTCCCGCTGTACGTGGACAACGGCGCCAAGACGATGGGCCAGGCCGAGCTGTGGTTCGGCTCGGGCCGGGGCGCCTCGGAAGCGGTCATCGTGCTGCTCGGCGTGGGAGTCGGCGCGACCATCGTGGCCGACGGCACCACGTTCCGCGGGGTCAGCAGCAGCGCGGGCGAGTGGGGCCACACGAAGATCGTGGCGAACGGGCGGCCCTGCCGCTGCGGCGGACGCGGCTGCCTTGAGGCGTACGTCGGGATCGAGGCCATTCTCGACCGGGCGGGCGTCACCTCGCGGGGCGACTGGGAGGAGGACCTCGCCGGCGTGCTGGCGTCGAAGTCCCCGGTGGTCGAGGAGACCGTCACCTACCTGGGCGTCGGCCTGGCCAACCTGGTCAACCTGATCAACCCCGAGAAGATCGTGATCGGCGGCTGGGTGGGGGTCCAGCTCGGCGAGAGCCTGCTGCCCGACATCCGCCGCGCCACCGCGGCCAACTCGCTGGCCGAGCCGTACGCCGCGACGTCGATCGTCCTCGGCCGCCTCGGTCCCGACGCCGTCGCGCTGGGGGCCGCCACGCTGGTCCTGGAGGAGTTCCTGAACGCGCCCCAGGTGGCCAGGATCACCGCCGCCGGCTGACGGCAGGGCAAGCCGTGCGGAAAGACCCCGCACGCGACCGGTGACGCCGGACGTCCTCGACATCGGTCTCCCTGCTCGTGCGTTCAGGACTGGGAGAGCGCTCTCCAAGGGAGAGTACCACCACTGTTACAGAAACGGTCAATAGATATTTCTGATCGTGAACTAAGCCTTGACATAAGCGGAGCCGCAGGCGCACGCTCATGCCGCTGGACCTCTCTCATCCCCCGACCCTCGCCCGAGGGGCTCCGCACCAAGGAGACGTGCATGCCTCCCTCCTCCCCGCCTCACCCGCGCCCGGACGACTGCGCCGGCGGCGCAGACGCTCCGGCCTGGTCGCCGCCGCGCTCGTCGCGCTGTCCACCTTCGCGGCCGTGACCGGAGTCGTCCCCGCCACCTACAGCGCCGCGGCGGCGGCCTGCGGCACGACCAACGTCGCGCAGGGCAGGCCGTCGTCGGCCTCCTCCACGGAGAACGCCGGAACGCCGGCGTCGGCCGCGTTCGACGGCGACACCTCCACCCGCTGGTCGAGCGCGTTCAGCGATCCGCAGTGGATCCAGGTCGACCTGGGCAGCTCGCAGCAGATCTGCCGGGTCGTGCTCAACTGGGAGGCCGCCCGCGCCCAGACGTTCAAGATCCAGGTGTCGGCCGACGGCTCGGCCTGGTCGGACGCGACCGCCACGGTGAACGGCGCGAGCGGGACGCAGTCGCTCGACCTGACGGCCACCGGCCGCTACGTCCGGATGTACGGCCTCACCCGCGCCACCGCGTACGGCTACTCGCTCTGGGAGTTCGCCGTCAACGTCGCCTCCGGCGGCGGGACCACCTGCGGCACCGCGAACGTCGCGCAGGGCAGGCCGTCGTCGGCCTCCTCCACCGAGAACGCCGCGTCCCCGGCGTCCGCCGCCTTCGACGGCAACACCGGCACCCGGTGGTCGAGCGCGTTCAGCGACCCGCAGTGGATCCAGGTGGATCTCGGCAGCTCGCAGCAGATCTGCAAGGTGATCCTGAACTGGGAGGCCGCCTACGCGAAGACGTTCAAGATCCAGGTCTCGCCGGACGGTTCGGCCTGGTCGGACGCGACGGCCACGGTGAACGGCGTGAGCGGGACGCAGTCGCTCGACGTGTCGGCGACCGGCCGCTATGTCCGGATGTACGGGCTCACCCGCGCCACCGCGTACGGCTACTCGCTCTGGGAGTTCGCCGTGAACACCACCGGCGGTGACGACGGCGGCCCCAATCTCCCTGGCGGCGGCGACCTCGGGCCGAACGTGAAGGTCTTCGACCCGTCGATGTCGAGCGCGAGCATCCAGAGCACGCTCGACACCATCTTCAAGCAGCAGGAGTCGAACCAGTTCGGCAGCCAGCGCTACGCGCTGCTGTTCAAGCCGGGCACCTACAGCGGCCTCAACGCCCAGATCGGCTTCTACACCTCGATCGCCGGTCTCGGCCAGTCGCCCGACAACGTGACGATCAACGGGGACATCACCGTCGACGCCGGGTGGTTCAACGGCAACGCCACCCAGAACTTCTGGCGGTCGGCGGAGAACCTGGCGGTCGTCCCGGTCAACGGCACCGACCGGTGGGCCGTGGCCCAGGCCGCGCCGTTCCGGCGGATCCACGTGCGCGGCGGCCTGAACCTCGCCCCCAACGGGTACGGCTGGGCCAGCGGCGGCTACATCGCCGACAGCAAGATCGACGGCACGGTCGGCCCGTACTCCCAGCAGCAGTGGTTCACCCGCGACAGCACCATCGGCGGCTGGACCAACGGCGTCTGGAACATGGTGTTCTCCGGTGTCGTCGGCGCTCCGGCGCAGAGCTTCCCGAACCCGCCGTACACGACGCTCGCGACCAGCCCGGTCACCCGCGAGAAGCCGTACCTGTACGTGGACTCGGGCGGCGCCTACCGCGTGTTCGTCCCGTCGCTGCGGACGAACTCCAGCGGCGTGAGCTGGGCGAACGGCGCGACCCCGGCACGTCGATCCCGCTGACGCAGTTCTACGTCGCCAAGCCGTCCGACAGCGCCGCCACGCTCAACCAGGCGCTGAGCCAGGGCCTGAACCTGCTGTTCACGCCCGGCGTCTACCACCTCGACCAGACGCTGAACGTGACCCGGGCCGACACGGTGGTCCTCGGGCTCGGCTACGCCACGCTGATCCCGGACAACGGGGTCGTCGCGATGAACGTCGCCGACGTCGACGGCGTGAAGATCGGCGGTCTGCTCTTCGACGCCGGCACGGTCAACTCGCCGGTGCTGCTGCGGGTCGGCCCCGACGGCGCGTCCGCGAGCCACGCCGCCAACCCCACCTCGATCCAGGACGTGTTCTTCCGGATCGGCGGCGCGGGACCCGGCTCGGCCACGACCAGCCTGGTGGTGAACAGCAACAACACGATCATCGACCACATCTGGGCGTGGCGGGCCGACCACGGCGCGGGCGTGGGCTGGAACACCAACCCCGCCGACACCGGCCTGATCGTCAACGGCGACAACGTCACCGCGTACGGCCTGTTCGTCGAGCACTACAAGAAGTACGAGGTGATCTGGAACGGCCAGGGCGGCAAGACGATCTTTTTCCAGAACGAGCTGCCCTACGACCCGCCCAACCAGGCGTCCTGGATGAACGGCTCGACCCGGGGCTACGCCGCCTACAAGGTGGCCGACGGCGTGACCAGCCACGAGGCCTGGGGCATGGGCAGCTACTGCAACTTCAGCACCGACCCCTCGATCGTGGCCGAGCGCGGCTTCGAGGCCCCCAACAGGTCGGGCGTGAAGTTCCACGACCTGCTCACGGTGTCGCTGGGCGGCGTGGGGACGATCGCCCACGTCATCAACGACACGGGCGGCCCGGCCCAGGGCACGGCCACCGTCCCGGTCAACGTGGTCAGCTACCCCTGACGGTCCACACCCCCTGACAAGCGGGCGCGGCGGGAGGCTCATCGCCTCCCGCCGCGCCTCGCGCGTTCACGGGGACCGTCACATCCGGGCGCCGGCGGGTTCGGGGGCGAGCGTGTGGATCCGCACGGCGTGCCGTACGCGCATTTCGAGCTCGTCCAGCTCGGACGGGGTGGCCGCGTCGATGAGGAACGTCACGGCGCGGTCGTCCGAGCTGTGCAGCGGCCCGAGCTCGGCGCCCCGGTCCTTGAGCACGAGCACGGCACGCAGGGTGGGCGGGTCGTTTGGGCGCCGGGCTCGATCTCGGGCCACAGGCCGCCCTCGCCCACCCAGGCCGGTGAGATCCCCGGCCAGTCCACCGTCACGTCGCCGAGCAGCCCGGGCTCGTGCTCCAGGTAGACCTGGCGGGCGTACCGGCGCGGCGCGGGATAGGCGGCGGGCTCCCCGAGGGCGATGCGGATGATTTCCGGCTCCATCGGGACGCCGGTCGCGAGCGAGTAGAGGATCGACAGGCCGTCGCCGGGAGTGCGCGCGGCCACCTCCATCAGGTAGGTCCGTCCCGCGCCGTCCACCCGCCACTCGGCGTGCGCGATGCCGCTTCCGAAGGCCAGCCGTTCGAGCATGCGCCGGTTGGCGTCGAGGATGACCTCGTTCACGCCGTCGAGCTCGTTCGGGACCGAGTGGGACAGCTCGACGAAGGTGCGGGTGCCCGACTCGGTCGTCTCCTTGCGGGTCACCGAGGCGAAGACGACCCGGCCGTCCTGCACCAGGCTCTCCACGGAGAACTCCTGGCCCGTCACCTTCTCCTCCACCAGCACCGTCTCGTGCGGCAGGTACGCGTCGAGTTGGGCGCGCAGCTCGGCCGGGTCGCGCACGGTCTCCACGCCGGAGCTGGAGTGCCGGCTCGCGGGCTTGACCACGGCGGGGAACGACACGCCGGCGTCGGAGAACGTCGCGCGCGCGGCCGGGGGGGACGACCACCGAGGCCGGGCTGAACTCCGGCAGGTACCACCGCTGGAGGTACTTGCTGCGGCAGGCGCGGGTGGCCCGGAGGCCGGGGGAGGGCAGCCCCAGGGCGTCGGCGAGCAGGCCGGTCGGCTCGACCAGCGTCTCGCCCACCGCGTAGACGCCGGCGATGTCGTAGCGGTCCCGCCAGGCCCGTACGCCGGAGATCACGCCCGCGGTGAACGAGTTGTCCGTGTTGACGTCGCCGTCGGTGAAGGCGATCTCCTCGATGACCGAGGCCGGGTGCGAGGGATCGCGCATCTGGGCCAGGGCCTGCTCCCGCCAGGAGGCCGGCGTGACCACGAGGATCCGCAGCCCCCGGCGGGACAGTTCGCGCAGATAAAGAGGGGCCCGGCAGATCACCAGGAATGATCCGGTAAGTACGAATGCTCGAGGTTTCACTTTCGTCACCGCCGTTTCTCGCACGTGCTCACAGGCACTTCGCGATCGGAGATTAGTTCCCCCATTTTCGGACGGTCAATGAAATTTCCCGATCATTCGGGATGAGCCGTTTCCCGATAGGGGTGAACCGGGGTCGCCGGCCGCTCTTCGTCCACGCGGCCTCGGGGGTACCGAGAAGTCCGAGGTCATCCCGGATTGTCCGGCTGTGCTGTGGGGCCGTTAGGGGTTGTGACAAATGCGCGCCGGATCGAATCCTGAATTAGTGCCGCGACCGCCAAGATTTGCCCGAACGGAGCGGTGTCCAGAGTGGTGCATCGCAAGGCGGAGGAGGAGCTCGTAGCGGAGCTACGAGCGACGACGACAACGCAGCGAGGTGCCGCTCTGGGCGACGCGACGGGGCAAAGATTGGCGGGAGGGGCATTAGCCCGAGAGGGCCGGAACATCCGTGCACCCCCGATTGGAGGGCTGTTCACATGGCTGGCAACGGCGCCGGAGAAGACGGTCTGGAGACGCTGCGGGCCTCGCTCGACCGTATCGACGAGTCGCTGCTCGACACACTGCGCAGGCGCATCGAGTGCTGCGTGGAAATCGCGCATTTCAAGCGCGAGCACAACGTCCCGATGATGCAGCCCCACCGCATCGGCATCGTGCAGCGGCGGGCCGCCCGATACGCGCAGGACCACGGAATCGACCCCGATTTCCTGCGCCGCCTCTACGAACTCGTCATCGCGGAGACCTGCAGGGTCGAGGACCTGGTGATCGGCGATGTCGCCGCTCGGTGAACGCGGCGCCGGCGGCTCACCCGGCTATTCCGACACGGCTTGGAGGAACCCCGGAATGAGAACGATCCTGATCGACAATTACGACTCGTTCACCTACAACCTCTATCAGCTCCTGGGTGAGGTGAACGGGCAGCCGCCGGTCGTGGTGCGCAACGACGCCGACTGGTCCCAGGTGCCGATCCACGAGTTCGACAGCGTCGTGATCTCCCCGGGTCCCGGCCGGCCCGAGCGGGCCCGCGACTTCGGCGTGAGCGCCCGGGCCATCCGCGAGAGCGGGCTGCCCGTGCTCGGGGTCTGCCTCGGCCACCAGGGCATCTGCCACCTGTTCGGCGGGACCGTCACCCACGCGCCGCAGCCGATGCACGGCCGCGTCTCGCAGGTGCGCCACACCGGCGCCGACATCTTCGCCGGCCTGCCCTCGCCGTTCTCGGTCGTGCGCTACCACTCGCTGGCCGCCACCGACCTGCCGGACGAGCTGGAGGCCGTGGCCTGGACCGACGACGGCGTGGTCATGGGAGTGCGGCACCGCACCGAGCCCATCTGGGGCGTCCAGTTCCACCCCGAGTCGATCAGCAGCGAGCACGGCCGCGAGCTGCTGGCCAACTTCCGCGACCTCGCACTGGCCCACCGCAGGGCCAGGCAGGAGCGCGCCGCCGCCGCCCGCTCGCCCTTCCAGGTGCACGTGCGCAGGCTGCCGCTGCTGCCGGACGCGGAGAGCGCCTACCGGGAGCTGTTCGCGGGCAGGGAGCACGGCTTCTGGCTCGACAGCAGCTCGGTGATCGAGGGGCTGTCGCGGTTCTCGTTCATGGGCGACGGCTCAGGCCCGCTCGCCGAGTACGTCACCTACCGGGTGGCGGAGGGAACGGTCACCGTACGCCGGTCCGACGGGTCGCGGCAGCGGGTCGAGCAGCCGTTCTTCGAATACCTGGACGAGCGGTTGCGTGAGCGCGCCGTGCCGGCGCCCGAGGGCCTGCCGTTCGACTTCAACCTCGGGTACGTCGGCTACCTGGGCTACGAGCTCAAGGCCGAGGCGGGCGGCCAGGCCGCGCACCAGGCCGAGGAGCCCGACGCGGCGCTGCTGTTCGCCGACCGGATGCTCGTGCTCGACGACGTGGAGGGCGTCTGCTACCTGCTCGCGCTGGCCCCGAACACGGACGAGGGCGCGGACGGCGGCGCGCTCGCCTGGCTGGACGAGACCGCCGCGCGGCTGTTCTCCCTGCCCAGGCGTGAGCCGGCCGAGCCGGTCGCGTTCGCGGGGGTCGGCATGACCGACCCGGCGATCGCCGGCGCGGTGGAGATGCGGCACGACAAGCAGGGCTACCTCAGCCGGATCGGCGACTGCCTGGAGGAGATCTACCACGGCGAGTCCTACGAGATCTGCCTGACCAACGCCGTCACCGTCCGCGCCGAGATCGACCCGCTGCGGACCTACAGCCACCTGCGGAAGATCAGCCCGGTGCCGTACGGCGCGCTGCTCGACTTCCCCGACGTCGCGGTGCTCAGCGCCTCGCCCGAGCGGTTCATGACGATCGGCCCCGACCGGGTCGCCGAGTCCAAGCCGATCAAGGGCACCCGGCCGCGCGGCGCGACGCCGGAGGAGGACGAGGCGCTCCGCCACGACCTGCTCAGCCGCGAGAAGGACCGCGCCGAGAACCTCATGATCGTGGACTTGATCCGCAACGACCTGAACACGGTCTGCGAGGTCGGGTCGGTGCACGTGCCCCGGCTCTTCCACGTCGAGACGTACGCGCCGGTGCACCAGCTCGTCTCCACGATCCGCGGCACGCTGCGGCCGGAGGAGTCGGTGGTGAGCTGTGTGCGGGCCGCCTTCCCCGGCGGTCGATGACCGGTGCTCCCAAGATCCGCACGATGGAGATCATCGACCGCCTGGAGGAGGGCCCGCGCGGCGCCTACTCCGGCGCGCTCGGCTGGTTCTCCCTGAGCGGGGCCACCGACCTCAGCATCATCATCCGCACCCTCGTCGCCACCCGGGACCGGGTCAGCTTCGGCGTCGGCGGCGCGATCGTGGCCCTGTCGGACCCCGAGGAGGAGTTCGAGGAGACGGTCGTCAAGTCCCGCGCCATGATCACCGCGGTGCTGGCCACCGCGGCCCAGACCGTGGGGGCCTGACGATGACTCGCGGGGACCACACGACGGACCTGCTGCGGCGCTGCGTCGTCGTCGGCGGCGCGGGCGCCGTGGGCGGCCTGTTCGCCGAGCACCTGCTGCGGTCCGGGGCCGAGGTGCTCGTCGTCGACCCCGGCGCCGGGGCGGCCCCCGCCGGCGAGGCGAGGTTCCTGCGAGGCGACATCACGGACATCGGGCCCGATCTCCGCGAGGAGATCGGGCGGGCCGACCTCGTCCTGCTCGCGGTGCCCGAGCAGGTGGCGCTGGCGGCGGTGAAGCAGGTGGCCGCCGCGATGCGGCCGGGCGCGCTGCTCGCCGACACGCTCTCGGTCAAGGGCCCGATCGCCGACGAGATCCTGGCGCACGCCGGGGACGTCGAGGCGGCCGGTCTCAACCCGATGTTCGCCCCGTCGCTCGGCTTCGCGGGACGGCCGGTCGCCGCCGTCGTGGTCCACGACGGTCCCCGCACGAGGGCGCTGCTGCGGCTGGTCGAAAGCTGGGGCGGCCGTGCCGTACGGCTCGGCGCGCACGAGCACGACCGGCTGGCCGCGGCGACGCAGGCGCTCACCCACGCGGCGGTGCTGTCGTTCGGGCTCGCGCTGGCCCGCCTCGGCGTCGGCGTCGCGGAACTGGCCGCGGTCGCCCCGCCGCCGCACGCCACGATGCTCGCGCTGCTGGCCCGGATCGCCTCGGGCACCCCGGAGGTCTACTGGGACGTCCAGTGGGCCAACCCGCAGGCCGCCGCCGCCCGCCAGGCCCTCGCCGAAGGCGTACGCACGCTCGCCGGTCTCCTCGACGGCCGGGCGGACCGGGGAGGCGGAGTTCGCGGCGGCCCTGGGCGGGCTGGCGCGACCTCCTCGGCCCCGACCCTCGGCTTCTACCGCGACACCTGCGCCGAGATGTTCGGCGCACTGCGCCCCTACAGCTGAGCCCCTTCGAGCACCCCCCGACCCCGTACGAGCCCAGCCCCACCACGAGCACGTCACCTCCCGTCACGACCGAAAGGTGAGACCGATGACCATCTCCATCTCCCACGAGACCGTCCTCACGCCGGAGCAGCGCGCCAGGTTCGCCGCGGACCCGGACCTCGGCGGCGGCAACCTGCTGACGAAGGCCATCGAGGCCAACCCCCACCCGGAGTTGCCGTTCATCCACCTGGGCAGGCCGCTGACCAACACCAAGGGTGAGCAGCAGACCGAGTTCAGCCTGCTCGAACTGGACGAGCTGGCCCAGAGCTGGTCGGTGTGGTACCTGCGCCAGGGCGTGCGGCCCCGCGACCGCGTGGCCATCTACCTGGAGGACTCCTTCGCCTACTCGCTGCACTTCTACGCGCTGGCCCAGATCGGCGCGGTGGCGGTGCTGGTCAACAGCAAGGCGTCGCGGTACATCGCCACCGAGCTGTGCCGCCAGACCAGCCCGGTCGGCATGTACACCGACCTCGCCCACCTGGAGATCCTCGGCGAGGAGTTCCACCTGCTGCCCGGCCTGCGGTGGACGCAGGTGGCCGAGGAACTGCCCGCGCCCCCGCCGGCCGTGCTGCCGCAGGAGGCCCGCTTCCGCCACGTCGGCGAGGACCCGGTCTCGATCCTGCACTCCTCCGGCACCACCGGGCGGCCCAAGCCGGTCATCCAGACCCACCGCTCGTGCGTGGCCGGGCCACGCTTCCGCCTCGTGGACCACCACGAGCAGCCGGGCGCCGTGATGATGACCGCGCTGCCGCAGTCACACCTCGGCTGCATCGCCTACACGACGTACGCCGTGCTGGGCGGCACGCCCATCGTGCCGTGGTACGACACCAGCGGCCCGGAGCTGGCCAAGGCCGTCGAGAAGTACCGCCCGACGACCGTCATGGCCTTCGGCCACGCGTACGCCGAGCTGGCGGGCGCGGACCTGCCGGCCGGGGCGATCGACTCCGTCAATGTCTGGATCTCCATCGGCGACGCGGTCCACGAGAAGCACATCAAGGGGATCCTGGCCAAGCGCGACCCGTCGCTGCCGCCGGCCGCGTTCTTCGACCGCCTCGGCACCACCGAGCTGGGCTGGGGCGTCCTGCTGAAGGTCCGCACGCTGGCCGACGAGCGCAACGACCGGTGCGTGGGCAAGCCGGTCGGCGTCGCCGAGGTCGCCGTGCTGCGCAGGGACGGCACGATCGCCGACGTCAACGAGGTCGGGCTGCTCGGCGCGAAGGGCCCGGCGATCACCGCCGGATACTGGAGCGACTCCGACACCACCTACCGCAGCAAGCTGTCGGGCTACTGGCTGACCGGCGACATGGCCTACCGCGACGAGGCGGGCAACTACTTCCAGGTCGACCGGGCGGTGGACGCGATCGAGACCCCGACCGGCACCGGCTACTCGGTCTTCATGGAGGAGCTGCTGCTCAACGACCTGCCCGAGATCCTCGACTGCGCCGTGGTCGCGGGCATCCACCGCGGCCGCACGGTCCCGGTGGCGGTCGTGACGTCCAGCGCCGCCAGGCCGGACGCGCAGAAGCTGCTCAACGAGGCGAACGAGAAGCTGAAGGCCGCCGGCCACCCCGAGCTGACCATGCTGGAGGTCGCGCGCACCGAGGAGGACTTCCCGGTCGGCGTCACCGGCAAGGTCCTCAAGCGCCGGCTGCGGGAGAAGTACAGCTCGCTGTCCACCTACATCCGGGAGAACAGCGGCAGGCAGCTCGGCACGATCCTCACCGACGTCTTCGTCTGATCCCGCCCGGCCCACGCCCCCCGATTCCCGCGACCCGCACGCGGATCAACGGCGATCCGCACCCGATCCGCGCCGCCGGGCCGGAGGTTCCCCCCCAAGGCCCGGCCCGGCGGCGCACACGCAGAAGACGCTCCGACCCGACCACACGGATGTGGAGGAGATTCCCATGACCGACGCCGAGCTGTTGCTGGTGTTCGACTCGACGATCGATCCTTCCGGCATCGCCGGATGGGCCCAGCACTTCGACTCCACCGGCACCACGGCCACGACGTACCGGCTGGGCGGGGCGTACGTGATGGTGGCGCAGGGGCCCGGCACCCTGCTGCCTCTCCCGGCCGACCTGCCCGGGCCCCGGCAGACGGCACGGGCGAGCGGCGGCTTCCGGCTCGGCCGGCGCGAGCTGTTCCCCTCGGGCACGGCCGTGACGATCGGCTCCGCCGTGATCGGGGACGGGGACATCGCCGTCTTCGCCGGACCCTGCGCGGTCGAGAACCCCGGGCAGATGATGTCCACGGCCAGGGCCGTCGCCCGGCACGGCGCGGTCGGCCTGCGCGGCGGCGCGTTCAAGCCGCGCACGACGCCGTACTCCTTCCAGGGCCTCAAGTGGGCGGGCCTGGACCTGCTGGTGCAGGCCAGGGAGGAGACCGGCCTGCCGATCCTCACCGAGGTGGTCGATCCCCGGCACGTCGACCGGATGGCCGAGGTGATCGACGGCTTCCAGATCGGCACCCGCAACATGCAGAACTTCGAGCTGCTGACCGAGGTGGGCCGCAGCGGCATGCCCGCCGTGCTCAAGCGCGGCTTCGGCTGCACGGTGGACGAGCTGCTCACCGCCGCCGAGTACATCCTCGCCGAGGGCAACGACCAGGTCGTGCTGTGCGAGCGGGGGATCAGGACGTTCGAGGGGGCCACCCGCTTCACGCTCGACCTGTCGGCGGTGGCGCTGCTCAAGCGGCGCACCCACCTGCCGGTGATGGTCGACCCCAGCCACTCGCTCGGCATCCCCGAGCTCATCGAGCCGCTCACGCTGGCCGCCGTGGCGGCGGGCGCGGACGCCCTGCTGATCGACGTGCACGTCCAGCCCGAGCAGGCGCTGTGCGACGGCAAGCAGGCGCTGCTTCCCGAGGACTTCGCCCGGCTGATGAGCCGCCTGGAGATGCTCGCGCTCGGTGTCGGCCGCCGGCTGGCTCCGGCCCCGGCCGCCGACTACTCCGAGATCCACGACGCCCTCACCCCCGACGTCGTCTAGCTGCGTACGAGTGCCGGTCGAGGAGGTGGAGCGATGCGCGCGGCGACGAGCACGCGCCCGGCGGACGCCGCTGTCGGTGCCGTCGACACTCACTGCCCCTACTGCGCGTTGCAGTGCGGCATGACCCTCAGCCCGGCGGGCCGCGCCTCGGTGCGGGTGCGGCCCCGCGACCCGTCCGCGGCGGCGACTGTGCCAGAAGGGCTGGACCGCCGCGGCCCTGCTCGGCTCGCCGGCCCGGCTCACCACCCCGCTCGTCCGGGACGGCGGGACCCTGCGCTCGGCGAGCTGGGACGAGGCCCTCGGCCTGGTCGCCCGCAGGATCAAGGAGATCACCGCGGAGCGCGGGCCGGACGCCGTCGCGGTCTTCGGCGGCGGCGGGCTCACCAACGAGAAGGCGTACCTGCTCGGCAAGTTCGCCAGGGTGGCGCTCGGCACCTCGCAAGTGGACTACAACGGCAGGTTCTGCATGTCGTCGGCGGCGGCCGCGGCGCACCGCGCCTTCGGCCTCGACCGGGGACTGCCGTTCCCCCTGGCCGACCTGGAGGGCGCGGACGCGGTGCTGCTCGCCGGCGCCAACCCGGCCGAGACGATGCCGCCGTTCCTGTCACACCTGCGCCGCGCCATGGACGCCGGGGGGCTGATCGTGGTCGATCCCCGGCGCACCCCCACGGCCGAGCGTGCGGCGCTGCACCTCGCGCCCGCCCCGGGCACCGACCTCGCGCTGGCGCTCGGCATCCTGCACGCCGCCGTGGCCGACGGCCGTCTCGACCACGGGTACGTCGCCGATCGCACGACGGGCTTCGAGGAGGCCTGGCGGGTGGCCGCCGCCTGGTGGCCCGAGCGGGTCGAGCGGGTGACCGGCGTCGCCGCCGCCGACCAGCGCAGGGCGCCGCGATCCTGTCCGAGGCCGCGAGCGCGTACGTGCTGACCGCCCGGGGGGCGGAGCAGCACGCCACGGGCGTGGACACGGTCGGGGCCTGGATCAACCTGGCGCTCGCGCTGGGCCTGCCCGGCCGCCCGGGCTCGGGCTGGGGCTGCCTGACCGGCCAGGGCAACGGGCAGGGCGGGCGCGAGCACGGGCAGAAGGCCGACCAGCTTCCCGGCTACCGGCGGATCGACGACCCGGCGGCCCGCGCGCACGTGGCACGGGTGTGGGGGGTCGAGCCGTCCGCGCTGCCAGGGCAGGGACGGTCGGCGTTCGAACTGCTCGACGCGCTCGGCACCTCCGGCGGCCCGTCCGCGCTGCTGGTCTTCGGCAGCAACCCGGTCGTGTCCGCGCCGCATTCGGCCCGGGTCGCCGACCGGCTGGCCGCGCTCGACCTTCTCGTGGTCGCGGACATCGTGCTGTCGGAGACCGCCAGGGCCGCCGACGTGGTGCTGCCGATCACGCAGTGGGCCGAGGAGGACGGCACGCTGACCAACCTCGAAGGGCGCGTGCTGCTGCGCCGTCGCGCGCTGGCCCCGCCGCCCGGGGTGCGCACCGACCTCGAGGTCCTGCACGACCTGGCCGTACGGCTCGGGCAGCCGCCCGAGCGCTTCCCCTCCGACCCCGAGACGGTCTTCACCGAGCTGCGGGCCGCGTCGGAGGGCGGCCCCGCCGACTACTCGGGCGTGACCTGGGACCGGCTGCGGGCCGGGGAGCGGCTCCATTGGCCCGTACCTCGAACGCCGGGACACCAGGGGACGCCGCGGCTGTTCCTGGACCGGTTCGCTCATCCCGACGGGCGGGCCAGGTTCGCCGCCGTGGACCACAAAGGGCCGGCCGAGCCGCCGGATGAGGAGTACCCCCTCTACGCGATCACCGGCCGGGTGCTCCAGCACTACCAGTCGGGCGCGCAGACCCGGCGGGTGGAGGAACTGCGCGCCGCCGTGCCCGAGGCGTACGTCGAGGTGCACCCGGACACCGCGCGGCGGGCCGGGCTGCGCGACGGCGCGACGGCGGCGGTCGCCGGCAGGCGCGGGCGGGTCATCGCGACGGTGCGCTGCGTGCCGTCGATGCGGCCCGACGTGGTCTTCCTGCCGTTCCACTTCCCGGGCGCCCAGCGCGCCAACCTCGTGACGAATCCGGCGCTCGATCCCGTCAGCCGGATGCCCGAATTCAAGGTCTGCGCCGTACGGCTGTCGCCGGCGGGGGAACGGGAGGCGCAGTGAGCACCAGAGTCGTGATCGCCGGCTACGGCATGGCCGGCGCCCGGCTGGCGGAGGAGATCCGCCGCCGGGATCCGGCGGGGGAGCGGGTCGCGATCGTCGCGATCGGGGACGAGCCGCACCCGCCGTACAACCGGGTCCTGCTGTCGAACGTGCTTGCGGGCGCGATGCCCGCCGAGTCGGTGCGGCTGCAGGAGGAGGGTTGGGCCGCCGCGCACGGCGTCGAGGTGCTGCGGGGCCGCGAGGTCGTCTCGATCGACCGCGCCGGACGCCGCGTCGCGCTCGACGACGGCACGCGGGTCGGCTACGACGTGCTCGTGCTGGCCACCGGCGCCCGCGCGTGGGTGCCGCCTGTGGAGGGGCTGACCGGCGACGACGGCGGTCTCGCCCCCGGCGTGGCGACGTTCCGCACACTGGACGACTGCGCCGCGATCGCGGCCGGAGCGCGCGGCGGCGTGCGGGTGGCCGTGCTCGGCGGCGGCCTGCTCGGCCTGGAGGCGGCCCGGGGCCTGGCGGCGTGCGGCAACGCGGTCACCGTCGTCCACCCGCGCGGCCACCTGATGGAGCGCCAGCTCGACCACGGCGCGGGCCAGGTGCTCGCCCAGGTCCTGCGCGGCCTCGGCGTGCGGGTGCTGCTGAACTCGCGGGCGGCCCGCTACCTGCCCGGCGACGGGCTGAAGCTGGACGACGGCCGGCTGGTCGCGGCCGACCTCGTCGTCGTGGCGGCGGGGGTGCGCCCGCAGACCGCGCAGGCGTCGGCGGCCGGGCTCGACGTCGACGGCGGCGTGCTGGTGGACGACGACCTGCGCACGAGCGACCCGCTGATCCACGCGATCGGCGACTGCGCCCGGCACCCCGGCACGGTCCCCGGACTGGTGCAGCCCGCCTGGGAGCAGGCCGCCGCGCTGGCGGCGCTGCTCACCGGCACGCGGTCGCCGTACCGCGGCACGAAGGTGGTGACCCGGCTCAAGGCGAGCGGGGTGGACCTGGCCTCGCTCGGCGACGTGCACGCCGGGCCGGACGACCCGCGCGCCGAGGTGCTGTGGCTGAGCGAGCCGGCCCGGGGGCGCTACGCCAAGCTCGTCGTCCGCGACGAGCGGGTCGCGGGGGCCATCGCGCTCGGCGTTCCCGACGCCGCCGCCGCGATCACCCAGTTCTACGACCGCGGTCTGCCCGTGCCGCCCGACCGGCTCGCGCTGCTGCTCGGCCGGGCCATGCCGTACGGCGAGGGCGCGGCCCCCGGCGGCGCGAACGCGGCGGCGCTGCCCGGGACGAGTGTGGTGTGCCGCTGCAACGCGGTCAGCAAGGACAAGCTGGTCGCCGCGTGGCGGTCCGGAGCCCGCGACCTGACCGCCCTCGCCTCGGCCACCCGGGCGACCACGGGCTGCGGCACCTGCACCGACGCGGTGTGCGGCATCGCCCGCTGGCTCGCCCGGGCGGAGAAGCAAGAAGCCGCCGGGGTGGCGCATGCCCAGTCCTGAGACCCCCACGCCGACGAGGAGATTCGCATGAGCGGAACGACGGCGGCCGCCCGGCGCGGCCGCGGATGGATCGAGCACTGGAATCCTGAGGACGAGGAGTTCTGGGAGACCACAGGACGCCGGGTGGCCCGGCGCAACCTGATCCTTTCGGTCTTCACCGAGCACCTCGGCTTCGCCATCTGGGTGCTGTGGTCGGTGGTGGTGCTGAGCCTGCCCGCCGCCGGGCTGCCGATGAGCGTGTCGGAGTCGTTCTGGCTCGTCTCCGCGCCCAACCTGGTGGGCGCGGCGATCCGGATCCCGTACACGTTCGCGGTGCCGCGCTTCGGCGGCCGACTGTGGACGACGATCTCGGCGGCCCTGCTG
This sequence comes from Microbispora sp. GKU 823, assembly GCF_002027145.1. Classification (NCBI taxonomy): domain Bacteria; kingdom Bacillati; phylum Actinomycetota; class Actinomycetes; order Streptosporangiales; family Streptosporangiaceae; genus Microbispora; species Microbispora sp. GKU 823. The sequence continues at coordinate 52,290 of NZ_MWJN01000015.1, forward strand.
CTGGTCCCGTCCTCCCTGCTGGCGTTCGTCGTGCCGAGCGGCTGGCTGGCCGCGCAGGACCACGACACGAGGTTCTGGATCCTGCTCGCCTGCGCCGCCGTGGCGGGCGTCGGCGGCGGCAACTTCTCCTCGTCGATGGCGAACATCTCGTTCTTCTATCCCGAGCGGCGCAAGGGCTTCGCGCTCGGCCTCAACGCGGCCGGCGGCAACCTCGGCGTCGCGGTCGTCCAGCTCCTGGTGCCGCTGGTGGTCGTCGCCGGCGTGCCCGTGGCGGCGTCGGGCACGCGGGTCCACCTCGCGTACGCCGGTCTGGTCTGGATGCCGTTCATCGCGGTGGCCGGGATCGGCGCCTGGCTGTTCATGGACAGCCTCGCCGAGGCCAAGGCCGACCCCCGGTCGTACGCCGCGGCGCTGCGTCACGGGCAGACCTGGATCGTGTCGCTGCTCTACGTCGGCACGTTCGGCTCGTTCATCGGGTTCTCCTTCGCGCTGCCGCTGGTGACCAGGACGACGTTCCCCGAGTTCCTCGCGCAGCACCCGTTCGTGCGCGACTACCTCGCCGGGCTCGGCTTCGTCGGGGCGCTGGCCGGGTCGGTCGCCCGGCCGCTCGGCGGCCGGCTGTCCGACCGGTACGGCGGGGCCAGGGTCACGCTGGCCGTCTTCGGCGGGATGGTCGCGGCGACCGTCGCGGCGGCGGCCGGGGTGATCCGCCACGACTTCGGCCTGTTCTTCTGCGCCTATCTGGTCGTCTTCGCCTGCTCCGGCGTGGGCAACGGGTCGACGTACCGGATGATCCCGGTGATCTTCGGCGAGCTGGGGCGCAGGGAGGCGGCCAGGCGCGGCCTCGACCCGGCGCTGACCGCGACGGACTACAAGCGCAAGGCAGCGGCCGTGATCGGCATCGCCGGGGCGATCGGCGCGTTCGGCGGGTTCCTGATCCAGCAGGTGTTCCGCCTGGCGAGCCTGGACGCGGCGAGCGCGATGAAGGGCATGACCGGCGCCGCCGCGGCCCGCGTCGCCCAGGAGCACGCGGGATGGTCGCTGCCCGCCCTGTGGATCTTCGTCGGCTCCTACGTGCTGCTCGCCGGGCTCACCTGGTGGACCTACCTGAGGCGCGGGCCGAGCCGTGCGCCGAGCTTCGCCTACGCCCAGGTGTGAATTTTCGTAGCACTCCCGCGTAACCAAAGTTGTAGGCCGTCTGCCCCTTCCGTCATCAGGCCCGGTCATTAGGGTGCGCGGCCGTTGTAGGGCCCTGTGCCCGTGCCTAGCGTGCTGGTCGGAGGGCCCGTGAAACGGCTCGTACGGGATCTGGAGGGATTTCGATGGCACGTCGCATCCGCGTGAGCAAGCCGACCAGGAAACCCCAGTCGAACTCGCCCGATCTCCGCACGCCGTCGGGCCGCGAACTGCCCTACTGACTTACCCGCTTCAAGCGGAAAGAAGGGAGGATCCCGGTGAGCGATCTCGTCATGGTCATGCCCTACCGGGCGTTCGTCATCAAGGCCCGAGAGGAGGGGCACCGGATCTGCGCGGTCTGGGATCCCACCCTGCAGACGCCCGACTACCTGGCCGGCATCGCCGACCTGGCCGACGCCTTCGTGCTCACCGACTTCGCCGACCCCGTCGCGTTCGACCGGGCCGTACGGCAGGCCGTGCGCGACTTCGGCGCCGACCTCGTCTACCACATCGGGGCCGAGGAGAGCATGCTCGCGACCTACCGCATCGCGGAGGACCTCGGCAAGGCGGTCAACCCCGCGCGCTCGATCGAACTGCTCAACGACAAGCTCCAGCTGCGGCGGCTGCTCGCCGAGCACGACCTGTCGCCGGTGCGGTTCGCCCACGCGGCGCGCTGGCAGGACGTGCCCGCCCTGCTCGGCGGCTTCGACCTGCCCGTGGTCGTCAAGCCGACCGAGCTGGCCGGCAGCCGGGGCGTCTACCTGCTGCGCGAGCCCGGCCAGGTCGCCGAATGGGGCGCGCTGCTCGACTCGTACGGCTACGGCGGCCCGGTCCTGGTGGAGGAGTACCTGCGCGGCCCCGAATACAGTGTGGAGTCCCTCAGCGACCACGGCCGCCACCAGGTGGTGGGCGTCACCCGCAAGGTGCTCGGCCCGCCGCCGCTGTTCGTCGAGGCCGGGCACGTGCACCCCGCGCAGGCCGGGCCCGACACGGCGGCGATGGCCGAGCTGACGGTCGAGATGCTGCGGCTGACCGGTTACCAGACCGGCCCGGCCCACACCGAGATCATCTGGACCGCCGCCGGTCCCCGGATCGTCGAGTCGCAGGCGCGGCTCGGCGGCGACCAGATCCCGCGCCTGGTGCAGCTCGCCACCGGGCTCGACATCGAGCGGGCCGTCTTCCGGATCCTCGACGGCAGGCCGCCGGGCACGGTGGAACGCCGGGCGGTCGCCCACATCTCGTACTTCAGCCTGACCCCCGGCGAGGTCCGCGCCGTCTCCGGTGTGGAGGAAGCAAGGGCGCTCGACTTCGTCGACATGCTGGAGTTCCCGTTTCGGCCGGGCGACCGGATCCCGGAGACGGTGGACTGGCGCACCCGGCACGGCTTCGTCGTCGTGACCGGGGAGACCGAGGAGCAGGCCGTCGCGCGGGCGCGGCACGTCCACTCGCTCGTACGGGCCGAGGTGGGCGAGCCCGTCGCGGCCGGGGCAGGCGTGACGTCGTGAACCTGGCCGCGTTACACCCGAACCTGCGGGTCCGCATCGCGGTCGGCTTCCTGCAGCGGCTGCTCGACTCGATGGTCATGTCGTTCATGGCCATCTACCTCGCCTTCGAGTACGGCGTGGCGGTCGCGGGCGTGCTGGTCGTGACCGTCATGGTGCTCGGCGTCGTGGGCACGCTGGCGGGCGGGCACATGTCCGACGCGCGCGGGCGGCGGCGCACGCTGCTGCTCGGCGAGACCGGCGTCTGCCTGACGTTCGCGCTCATGGCGGTGGCCGACTCGCCCGCCTGGCACAGCCCGGCGATCGTCTACTGCGGCTATCTCGTCAACAAGTTCGCCGCGAGCTTCGCGATGCCGGCGAACGACGCGATGATCCTCGACGTCACGACCCCCGAGAGCCGCAAGCTCGTCTACACGATCAACTACTGGTCGATCAACCTCGCGCTGGCCATCGGCGCGCTGCTCGGCGGCTTCCTCTACAACGGCCACTTCACGTTGCTGCTGGCCCTGGCCGCCACGGGCACGGTCGCGATCGCCGCGGCCACGTTCTTCCTCATCGCGGAGACCAGGCCGGAGGAGACCGAGCAGGCGGAGTCCGGCGCGGCGGCCGAGCCGCGCGGGTCGATCCTGCGGGACTTCGCCAACGGCTACCGGCTGGTGCTCCAGGACCGCGCCTTCGGCCGGCTGCTGGTGGCGGCCACGCTGTTCATGTGCATCGAGCTGCAACTGATCAACTACATCGGCGTACGGCTGGCCAGGGACCTGCCCGCGCAGGACCTGCTGTCGATCGGCTCCTGGGCGGTCCGGGTGGACGGCGTCGAGATGCTCGGCATCCTCCGCGCGGAGAACACCGTGCTGGTCGTGGCGCTCGCGCTCGTCGCCCACCTGGTGCTGCGCCGCGTGCCCGACCGGGTCCGGCTGTACGCCGGGGCGGGCCTGTTCACCGCCGGATACATGGTGCTGGCCGTCAGCGACACCGGCTGGGTCCTGCTCGTGGCCGCGCTGGTGCTCACCGTGGGTGAGCTCATGGACGTGCCGGTGCGGCAGGCCCTGCTGGCCGACATGGTCCCGGCCGCGTCCCGCACCCGCTACATGGCGGTCTACAACCTCAACATCCGGGTGGCCCTGGTCGTCGCGTCGCTGTGCATCACGATCGGCTCGGTCCTCCCGCCGTGGGGCATGGCCGCGCTGTACGGCGTCTTCGGCCTGGTGATCATCTGGCAGTACCACGCGATCCTCACCCCCTCCGCCGCCCGCGCGGAACTCGCGCGGGCGTGACCAGGGAGAGACCCCATGAACCTGACCACGCAAGGGATCGGCACGCTGCTGCGGGGCGCGGACCTGGAGTATCGGCGCCATGGCGACTGCTGGGTGAGCCCGGTGGCCGGCCCGCACATCGGCGCGCGGCACGCCGCCGTCGACGCGGTCCGCATCCCCGCGGGCCGTCAGTGGTCGCCGCCCGGCGCGGCGGCGGCCGAGCAGGTCGCGGTCGTGCTGGCCGGCGCGGGCGTCGGCACCGTCGGCTACGAGATCAGCCGGATGCGCGCCGCCTCCGCGCTGTACTCGCCCATCGGCAGCACGTACTCCCTGTCGGCCGGCGACCGGGAGATGACGGTCTACATCTGGAGCGCCGTGCCGTCCGAGGGCGGCACGGTCCGCACCATCCCGCCTCGCACCGGCCCGGTTCGGTTCCGCTCGCTGTGGAGCGGCGAGACCTGGCTGACCCCGCCTGCCGCGAACGTCCTGTTCCGGCCGGCGACCGGCTGTGCGGGGCTCTGCCTGCGCTGCGGGATCATGCTGCCGGGGGAGACGCTCGGCGTCCGCCCGCACGAGGAGAGCGAGGCGGTCTACTTCGTCTTCGAGGGCGAGGGGCAGTTCTACCTGCACGACCGGTGGGTGGACCTGGGGCCGGGCGACGGCGTCTTCGTGCCGCCGGGCGTCCGGCGCGGCGCCCGCAACCCCCACGCGGGCCACCTCGCCAGCCGCTTCGTCGTGTTCGGCGGTTCCATGGCGGGAATTCCCGCATATCTGGCAGATGATTTGTCGGATTTGCAGCACGAACGGTCGTAGCGGTAGGGGAAAATAGGGGTGGAAAATCCGCCTCGCACAATCTTGAGTGGTACCGGGTGCATCCTCGCGTTTCTCGTACCTCCTTTACTTCCAGCGGTGTCCACGTGAATGACCAAGCGAAATCGAAACCCTTCAAGCGGTCACGGCCACGCGAGTCGCGGGCGGCGTCATGCGGCGCGTGAGCCTCGGCGGGCAGGGCCTCGTCTCCACGAGCCTCGGGCTCGGCTGCACCGCGCTGACCGGCGCGTACGGCCCGGCCGACCCCGATGAGGCGATGCGGGTGGTGCGGCGCGCGCTCGACGGCGGCGTGTCGCTGATCGACCTGATCGACGCCGACGCCGAGGCCGAGCGCCTGGTCGGCAAGGCCGTCGCACACCGGCGCGACGAGGCCCTGATCGCGGCCGGTCCCGGTTCGGTTCGGTGGGACGGTTCGGTTCGATGGGCCAGTGCGGTTCGAGGGGCCGGTGCGGTTCGGGGGGCCGGTTCGGCCCGGTGGGAGGCGCGAGACTTCCTGTCCCGTCCGGAGAACCTCGGCCGCGCCTGCGACGCGTCGCTGGCCCGCCTGGGGATCGAGCGGATCGACCTGTTCGTGGTGGACCCCGACGCCAGCGGAGCGCCGATCGAGGAGACGATGGGCGTGGCCGGCCGGCTCCAGGACGCCGGGAAGATCGCGCACATCGGCGTCCGCGCCCTGGACGGGGACCGGTTGCGGCGCGCGCACGCGGCGCGGCCCGTCGCCGCCGTCGCGGTGGAGTACTCCCTGTGGCAGCGCCGGGCGGAGCGGGAGCTGCTGCCGGTGGCGCGCGAGCTGGGGATAGGGGTCATCGCCGGCAGGCCGCTCGGCCGGGGCTTCCTGACCGGCCGGATCACCTCGCCGGTCCACCTCGGCCCGGGGGACGTACGCTGCCTCGATCCGCGTTTCTCGCCCGAGAACCTGGAAGCCGAGCTGCTGCGGCTGCGCGACGCCCAGCGGGTGGCGGCCGAGATGGACGTCGGCATGGGGCGGCTGGCCATCGCGTGGCTGCTGGCGCGGGGCGACGACATCGTGCCGGTGCCGAGCACGCGCGACCTGGTCCACCTGGAGATGAACCTCACCGCGACCGGCATCCTGCTGCCCGAGCCGGTCAAGGCCCACCTCGCCAGGACGTTCCCGCTGGAGGAGGGCTGAGGCTCAGGGGAACGAGCGCTGCCCCCGCAGGCCGGGAGTGTTCGGGCGGGGGCGGGGCGCCGGCTGGTCGCGGCGCGGCGAGATGAGCGAGGCGGCCAGCGCCTTGTTGACCGCGTCGATCCGGGAGACCGCGCCGAGCTTGGTGAAGATGTTGTGCAGGTGCCGCTTGATCGTCGCCTCGGTGAGCGTGAGCCGGGTGGCGATCTGGTAGTTGCTCAGCGCCTGGGCGGCGAGTTCGAGGATCTCCCGCTCCCTGTCGGTCAGCACCACCTTCGACCCGCCGCCCTGCACCTGCGCGAAGGAGTCGCGCGAGACGGCGAGCACGAGCCGGTCGGGCTCGTTCCTGACGCTCCTGACGGCCGAGATCAGCTCCTGGCGGTGCACGCTCTTGAGCAGGTAGCCGCGGATGCCCGCCGCGAGCAGGCGGCTCAGCAGCTGCGGGCCGTCGTACATGCTGAGGATGATGATCTGGGACTCGGGCGAGATCTCGCGCATGCGGGTCACCGTCTGCGTGGCGTCGTCGCCGGGGATCTCGACGTCGAGGAGGACCACGTCGGGCCGCTCCCGCTCGACCAGGGCCACCGCCCCGTCGGAGTCGCCGGCCTCGCCGACGACCTCGAAGTCCTCCTGGGCCTCGAGGATCTCGCGCAGGCCCTCCCGGAACAGCGCGTGGTCGTCGATGACGGCGATACTGATCATGTTGTCCGTTCCGGTCATGCGGTGAGCCCTGGAAAGGGCACGTACAGTTCGACGTGGGTGCCGTGGCCCGGCCTGCTCGTGATGGTGGTCGTCCCTCCGATGATCGCGGCCCGTTCCTGCATCGACATCAGGCCCACCCCGTCCGACCGGCCGCTTCCTTCGGCGAAGCCCATGCCGTCGTCCTCCACCGACGCCCGCAGTTCGTGGGGGGCGAAGTCGATCCGGATCAGCACCTTGGCGGGGTTGCCGTGCTTGAGCGCGTTCCTGGTCGCCTCACGCAGGATGAGGAAGGACTCGTCGCGCACGGCGGGGGAGGCCCACGTCTCGTCCCCGCTGACCCGCAGCCGGATGTCCACCTCGTCCATGTCCACGGTCTCGAGGTAGTACAGCAGGGCCTTCTCCAGGCTGTTGAGCGGCTCCTGCGGGTGCAGGTCGCTGGTGACCGCGCGCAGGTTCTGCATGGTCTCCAGGATGGCCTGCTGGGCGGTCTCCACTTTGGCGGTCGCCGTCGCCGGCTTGCTCGCCCGGTGCAGGTCGTACAGCTCCAGTTGCCGGTGGGCGACGCTGAGGCCGTGCCCGAGCCGGTCGTGCAGTTCGCGGGCGATCCGGCGGCGCTCCTCGACCTGGGCCTCGTGGACCTTGTCGAGCAGGAAACTGGAGTAGCTGGCCGAGGCCTCCCTGATCCGTGTCGTGATGCTGCGCTCCAGCCCGAGCACGACCAGTGTGAGCAGCCGCATCGACTCGGCATCGCCGGGCATGCGCTCCAGCAGGCAGGTCACGACCGCCTGGAACCACACCGACGCCGCGCGGAGCGACTCGTCCGGATGAACCCCGCTCGCCGCCCTGGTCGCCCCCACCTCCCACGCGATCATCTTGTGGGAGTCGCCCACCTTGATGCTGCCGGCCCGCAGCGTCTCCGCGACGTCGTCGAGGATCTGCTCCGCGTTCGCCAGCGCCTGCCGCAGGGCGATCGGGTCGCGGCTGATCGGGCTGTCCAGTGCCGCCAGGTTCCGTGCGTACGCTTCCAGAATCTCGGAGCGATGCGCTTCGAGGAAACCCTCGAAGTCCGGGACCGCCGGTCCCAGTTCTCCATCTCCCGCCAATGGACCCTCCGAGAGGAAGCGGACGAGTGCCCTCCATCCTGGACTAAGCCGCACGCCCAGACAATAAGAATTGTGACACCAGCGGGAGAAGAACAGCCAAATGCACAGCGTATTGCGTCGTCATGAACGCCCGGTAGGGCAGGCGGCGGCGCACCCGGGACCCCCGGGAAAGCGGAGTAAGAGTGACGACGGTGAGCAGCGCGGCGCCGGTGAGCATCACGGCCGGCGCCATGCCGAGCGGCACCCGCAATAGCAGCGCGACCGCGCAGAAAGCGAGCGCGACGGAGGCGGCGACCGCCGACAGCAGCAGCCTGACCGGCCATTCTCCGCGGCTCACCGCGAACGTCGCCCGCCCGGCGGAGCGGTCGCCCGCGATGTCCGGCAGGTCCTTCGCCGGCGTTCCGACCAGGCCCATCCACAGCGACGCCGCGACGGCGAACGCGGGCAGCGCGATCATCTCGCGCCCGCCGGGGCCGGTCCCGTAAGAGGCGTATCCCGCGCAGTAGGAGAGCAGGCCGGACACGCCGCCGACCACGACCGTGGCGCTGGACCACTTCTTGAGCTGGAAGGGCGGCGCCGAGTAGAGGTAGCCGAGCACGAGCACCGCCGTGACCAGCCAGATCATCGCGCCGCCGAGCAGCAGCGCGCCGAGCAGGGCGGCCGCGGCGGCGGTCCAGGCGACGATCCAGGCCAGTTCGGGGTCGAGGTCGCCGCGGGCGATCGGCCGGCGCGAGCCGTTCACGCGGTCCTCCCGCACGTCCGTCACGCCGTTGAACAGGTAGACGAAGAAGATCGCGCACTGCCACACCAGGGCGCCCGCCAGCAGGCGGAACGGGTCGGCGGGGGCGAGTCCGGCGTCCACGGCCGCGCCGGCGGCGAACCGCAGGAAGAAGATGGCCAGAACGGACGGGCGCGCCTCGGTCACGCACATTCCGAAGATTCGGAAAGGCGGAATCGAAATGGCTGGGAACGCTGCTCTGCTCATCGACATGACCCGGAGTATGTGTCCGATTCAGGGGGTCGTTAAGAGGGCCGCCCGGGAGGTTGTACCGGGCCTACAACTTTCGATACCCCTACCGATCGTCCGGGTGATGCCGGGCGCACTCTAGTTGCTTCTCCCTTGCCCCTTGACCAGGGCGCTTGTAGCTTCGGCAACGTGCCGGTCAGCGAATCGCCGGAAATTCGGACGGCCTTCCGGAAGGAAGTCGGCGGGATTCGCGGACAGCTTTTCGGAAAACGGTCGGTCGCGAATTCGGTGACATGGTCGCCGATGAGAAAGGAATTCCTCATGAGCAGCTCTCCTTCCCGTTACTCGGCCTTCACCCCCGTCCGCCTGGCGGACCGGCGCTGGCCGGACCGGACGATCGAGGCCGCCCCGCGATGGCTGTCCACCGACCTGCGCGACGGCAACCAGTCGCTGGTCAACCCGATGAGCCCGGAGCGCAAGCTGGCGATGTTCGACCTCCTCGTACGGATGGGCTACAAGGAGATCGAGGTCGGATTCCCGGTGGCGAGCCAGGACGACCACGACTTCGTGCGCATGCTCATCGAGCAGGACCGGATCCCCGACGACGTGCGGATCTCGGTTCTGGTGCAGGCGAGGGACGAGCTGATCCGGCGGACCGTGGAGAGCCTGGCCGGCGCCCCCCGGGCCAACATCCACCTCTACAACGCGACGGCCCCGCTCTTCCGCCGGGTGGTCTTCGGCATGACCCGCGACGAGTGCAGGGACCTCGCCGTCGAGGGCACCCGCCTGATGATGAAGTACGCCGAGGCGACCCTCGGCGACTGCGACCTGGGGTTCCAGTATTCGCCCGAGCTGTTCAACGAGACCGAGCCCGAGTTCGCCCTCGAGGTCTGCGAGGCGGTCATGGACGTGTGGCAGCCGGAGGAGGGCCGGGAGATCATCCTCAACTTCCCGACGACGGTGGAGCGGTCGCTCCCGCACGTCTTCGCCGACCAGATCGAGTGGCTCGACCGCAACCTGCCGCGCCGCGAGCACGTCTGCCTGTCGATCCACCCGCACAACGACCGGGGCACCGGCGTGGCCGCCTCCGAGCTGGCGCTGCTGGCCGGCGCGCAGCGGATCGAGGGCTGCCTGTTCGGCAACGGCGAGCGGGCCGGCAACGTCTGCCTGGTCACGCTCGGCCTGAACATGTACACCCACGGCGTCGACCCCGGCATCGACTTCTCCGACATCACCGAGATCCGCCGCACCGTCGAGTACTGCAACGAGATGCAGGTCAGCCCCCGCCACCCGTACGGCGGCGACCTCGTCTACACGGCCTTCTCCGGCTCCCACCAGGACGCCATCAAAAAGGGCTTCGACGCGCTGGCCGTGGAGGCGGGCGAGGCCGGCGTGGGCGTGGACGACCTGCCGTGGCGGATGCCGTACCTGCCGATCGACCCCAAGGACGTCGGCCGCACGTACGAGGCCGTGGTGCGCATCAACAGCCAGTCGGGCAAGGGAGGCGTGGCCTACATCCTGAGCGCCTGGCACGGGCTGAACCTGCCCAAGAACCTGCAGGCGGAGTTCGCCCGCGTCGTGCAGGCCCACGCGGACGGCTCGGGCGGGGAGATCACCCCGGCCGTCGTCCGCGATCTGTTCGACGAGGAGTACCTGTCGCGGACCGAGATCACCGTACCGCTCGGGCTCGGCGGCCGGCCGCTGCAGACCACGTTGTACGTCGACGGCGCGCGCTTCGACGTCGCCGGGCCGCGGGCCGACGCCATCCGCACCCTGGGCGCCCGGCTGGCGGTCTGGAACGTGGACGTGCAGATGGTCCACCGCACCGGCGTGGAGGCCGCGGCCGGGAGCGCGGAGGACCGGGAGGTCGCGGTCTACGCCGAGTGTGTGATCGACGGGCGGCAGGTCTGGGGGGTGGGCCTCGACCACGACGTGGTCGCCGCGTCCTTCGCCGCCGTCCGCTCGGCGCTGGCCCGCGCGGGTGAAACGGATGGGGAAGGCGCGGGGGAGCGGGCCGGCGAGAGCGTTTCCGCGCGAATGACGCTGGTCGGCTGAACGCTGCTCAACACTGAAGCTTTACAGAAGTCACGGCAATTGTGAACCGGCCGCGCGGCGAGAATCGAACGGAATTCGGGAGGCTCATTATGGCCCTGGTGGAGCGGGAAGAGGTGTTGGCCTCCCTTGAGGACATGCTGGCCGACGCCGTCACCGGCAGAGGAAAGATCGCCATCGTCGGCGGGCCCGTCGCGACGGGGAAGACCGCACTGCTCAACACTCTGGTCGAGGACGCGCTGGAGCACGGCGCCCTGCCGCTGACCGCGACCTGCTCGCAGGCGGAGTCGGGACTTGCACTGGCCGTGCTGTCGCAGATCCTGCACAACGCGCCGCTCACCCCCGACGAGGAGGAGCGCACCCGCAACCTGCTGCACGAGGGCGCCCGCTGCGCCATGTCGGCCGACCCGCTGGCCGACTACGTCGACCAGGTGGACGCCCACATCGTGCACGCCCTGTGCATGGTGCTGCTCGAACTCGCCGAGCGGCACCCCCTCATGATCGTGGTGGACGACATCCAGCACGCCGACCGCGCCTCGCAGCTCTGCCTGGCCTACCTCGCCCGCAGGCTGCGCTTCGCCCACATCCTGGCGATCTTCAGCCAGTCGGAGGAGTCGTGGAACGCCCCGACGCTGTTCCAGACCGAACTGCTGCGCCAGCCGCACTGCCGCCGCCTCCCGCTGTCGGCCCTGTCCCGCGAGGGCGTCGAGATCATGGCCGCCGACATCGTCGGTGACGACGTCGCCCGGCGGCTCGCCGCGGACTGGCACGCGGTCAGCGGCGGCAACCCGCTGCTCGTGGGCGCGCTCATCGAGGACCACCTCGCCGCGGCCGACGCCGGAGGCGCCACGGCCGAGACCGAGGCGGACGCGGGGATCGACGAGATCGTCGCGGGCGACGCCTACCGCCAGGCGGTGCAGTCGTGCCTGCGCCGCGGGCACCCGCTCGCGGCCCGCGTCGCGCGGGGCCTGGCGGTCGCCGCCGACCCCGGCCACCTCGACCGGCTGCTCGACCTCGACGCCGGCGTCGTCGTCCAGGCGCTCAACGCGCTGCACAACGCCGGGCTGGTCGGCGCCGACCTGCACCTGCGCCACCCCCAGGCGCGCGCCGCCGTGCTCGCCGACCTCGACCGGCACGAGCGGACGGACCTGCACCGCAGGGCCGCCGAGCTGGCGTACGGCCAGGGCGCACCGGCCGCCGTGATCGCCGAGCACCTGCTGGCCGCCTCGCACAACGGGGGGCCCTGGGCCGTGCCGATCCTGGAGGAGGCGGCCAGGCAGGCGCTCAGCGAGGGACGCGTTGAGCCCGCCGTCGACTACCTGCGGCTGGCCGACGGCGCGTGCACCGACGACCAGCGCCGGGCCACCATCAAGACGACTCTGGTGCGGGCGGAGTGGCGGCTCAACCCGAGCGCTCCCGCGGCCCACCTCGACGAGCTCACCGACGCCATGCACCGCGGCCACCTGCGCGGCTCCGACGCGGTCGTGCTGGCCAAGGCGCTGCTGTGGCACGGCCGCTTCGACGACGCCCGCGACGTGCTCGACCACCTGGGCAGGATCGGCTCGATCATGGACGCGGAGACCGTGGCCGAGATCCGCGCCGCCCGGCCGTGGCTGCGCTGCTCCTACACTCCGTTCCTCGCGCACATCCCGAGGGTCACCGACATGAGCACGCAGGCGCCGCCGTCCGCGCCGGTCATCGGCAGGCTGGAGGCCGCCACCGCGCTCGCGGCGGTGCTGACCAAGGGCCCGCACCCCCAGACGCTGGCCGACGTGGAGCGCATCCTGCGCGGCTCCCGCCTCGACGACATGTCGATGGACGCCGTCGAGTGCGCCCTGCTCGCGCTGATCTACGGCGAGCGGCCCGACCTGGCGGCGCCCTGGTGCGACCTGTTCTTCGAGGAGGCCGCCAGCCGCCGGGCCCCCAGCAGGCAGGCCCGCCTCGCGGCGCTGCGCGCCGAGATCAGCCTGCGGCAGGGCGACCTGGAGGGCGCCGAGGGCCTCGCCCAGATGGCCGTACGGCTCATCCCGCCGACGAGCTGGGGAGTCGCGGTCGGCGCCCCGCTGTCGGTGCTGCTGACGGCGGTGACCGCGATGGGCCGGCTGGACGAGGCCGTGCAACTGGTGAACCAGCCGGTGCCCGAGGCCATGCTCCAGACCCGGTACGGCCTGCACTATCTGAACGCGCGGGGCCGCTACCACCTGGCGACGGGCGACCTCGGCATGGCGCTGCGCGACTTCCAGACCTGCGGCGAGCTGATGGGCTCCTGGAGCCTCGACTCGCCCGGACTGGTCTCCTGGCGGACGGGCGCGGCCGAGGCGCTGATCGGCATGGGCCGCCCGGAGCGGGCCCGGCCGCTGCTGGACGAGCACGTGGCGCGCTGCGCCCCCGGGCCGGTGCGCGCCCGTGGGACCGGTCTGCGGCTGACGGCCGCGGCGAGCGAGCCCAAGCAGCGTCCCCCGATGCTGCGCCGCGCCGCCGACATGCTCCAGGCGAGCGGCGACCAGTACGAGCTGGCCCGGGCCCTGGTCGATCTGGCCGACGCCTACCAGGCGGTGGGAGAGCTGCGCCGCGCCCGTACGGTCGCCAGGCAGGCCCAGCGGATCGCGGAGGAGTGCGAGGCCGTCCCGCTGGTCAACGCGCTCACCCAGGGCGCTCCCGCGCAGCCGGCCGAACCGCCCCGCACGGACAGCGGCCCGGGGACGCTGAGCGAAGCCGAGCGCCGGGTGGCCTCGCTCGCTGCGGTCGGATACACCAACCGCGAGATCGCCGACAAGCTGTACATCACGGTCAGCACGGTCGAGCAGCACCTGACCCGGATCTACCGCAAGCTCAACGTCACCCGCCGTTCCGACCTGCCCGCCAGCCTCGAGTTCAGCACCTCCGCCTGAGACAGCTCCCCGATCTGGGCCGGCCGGGAATCCCCGGCGGTCCACTCCCCTGACTGGAAGGTGAACGCGCATGACTCGGACGAGCGTCACCCCTGCCGTCACATCCGCCGTCACATCCGCCGCCGCACCCGTCACCACACCGGCGGGCCGCCTCACGGCGGCCCAGGGCGCCGCCATGTACGTCGGCGCGGTGCTCGGCACAGGAGTCATCGCCCTGCCCGCGCTCGCTGCCCAGGCGGCCGGGCCGGCGTCGCTGCTGGCCTGGCTCGGCCTGGTCGTGCTGTCCGCCCCGCTTGCCGCGGCCTTCGCCGCGCTCGGCGCGCGCCACCCGGACTCCGGCGGCGTGTCGACCTACGCCCGCCTCGCCTTCGGGGACCGGGCCGCGGTCGTCGTCGGCTGGTGCTTCTACTTCGCGATCCCGCCGAGCGCCGCCGCCGCGGCACTGTTCGGCGGCGAGTACGTCGCCGCCGCGGTGGGCGGCGGGACCGGCACCGCGACGCTGACGGCGGCGGGGCTGATGGCGATCGTGACCGTGTCGAACGCCTCAGGGCTGCGGGTGACCGGCCGGGTCCAGCTCGGGCTGCCGGGCTGCTCGTCGCGCTGCTCGTGGTCGCCGTCGCGCTGTCGCTCCCGCACGCCGACGTGGCCAACCTGCGGCCGTTCGCCCCGCACGGCTGGACGGCCGTCGCCCCGGCGGCGGCCCTGCTGGTGTGGAGCTTCGCCGGCTGGGAGGCGATCACGCACCTCGCCGCCGACTTTCGCAGGCCCGCCAGGGACCTGCCCAGGGCCGCCGCGGCCGCCGTCGTGCTGGTCGGCGTGCTGTACCTGTCGGTCGCCTTCGCCACCGTCGCCGTCCTCGGCCCGGCCGCCGGGAGCGCCCGGGCGCCCCTCGGCGACCTGCTGGCCCTCGGTCTCGGCGGCAACGCCCGGCTGCTCGCCGCCGTCGCCGCGCTGCTGCTGACGCTCGGCGCGATGAACGCGTACTGGGCCGGGGCGGCCAAGCTCGGCGCGGCCCTCGGCCGCGACGGCGCCCTGCCCGGCTGGCTCTCCCGCGGCAGCGTCGCCGGGGAGGTGCCCCGGCGCAGCCTCGCGGTCGTCGCCGTGCTGTCCTTCCTGGCGCTCGCCGTCGTGTACGCGGCGGGGACGGGCATCCGTCCGCTGGTGCTGATGACCAACGGATCGTTCGTGGTGGTCTACGCGATCGGCGTGGCGGCCGCCATCCGGCTGCTGCCGCGCGGCCGGGCCAGGGCCGCCGCCCTGCTCGCGCTCGTGGCGGTCGCCCTGCTGGTCGCCGCGTCGGGCGTCTATCTCGTCTGGCCGCTGCTGGTCGGCGGCGCCGCCCTGGCGTACGCCCGGTTCACCCGCCGGAGGCGGGCCATCCCGGCGGAAGATTGACGAAAGTCAATGGTCACCGGCGACTTTCCGCGACTGCCCGCCGTGCCGTCCGGTCCCTAGGTTCGAGGGGCCGGACGGACCGGCAGGACGCAGCACGGAGGGGAACCGGTGGGCAACGAGATCGAGGACGTCCCGGACATCAGCGCCGAGTGGTATCGGGAGGTCACCGCGTTCGCCCTGCACACCCCCGCATGGGTGCGCGACGCGGCGGAGATCGCGACGGACGCCGTCCCCGCGATCCTCTTGGCGTTCCTCGTCTTCGGCTGGTGGCGGGCGCGGCGGCAGGACGACCGCAGGATGGCGCTCGCCCTGCTCGCACCGGTCGCGGTGGTGACGGCCTACCTCGCGAGTGAGGGCGTCAAGAGCGTCCTGCGGCTGCGCCGCCCCTGCTGGGACATGACCGACGTGGTCACCGTGGCGCACTGCCCGCCGTACGGCGACTGGTCGCTGCCGAGCAACCACGCGACCTTCGCCGCGGCGGCGGCCGTCGCGCTGGTCGCCCTGTGGCGCGGCGCGGCGGTGGTGGCGCCGGTGCTCGCGCTGCTGGAGGCGTTCTCCAGGGTCTTCGTCGGCGTCCACTACCCCCACGACGTGGCGGCGGGGCTGCTGTTCGGCGCGCTGATCGCGCCGCTGGTCCTGCTGGCCCTGCGGAGTCCCGCGACCGCCCTGGTCGCCGCGATGCGGCGGCGCCCGGCGCTGGCGGCGGTGCTGACTACCGCCCGCCCGCCAGTCCCGCCTCGTGGGCGATGACCGCCGCCCGCACCCGGTTGGGCACGCCAAGCTTGCCCATGATCGTGCTCACGTAGGTTTTGACGCTGCCCTCGGCGAGGTGCAGGCGGGCGGCGATGCCCGCGTTCGACATGCCCTCGCCGACCAGGGCGAGCACCTCGCGCTCCCGGGTGGTCAGCGCCGCGACCTGTTCGCGGGCCGCGGCCGAGCGCGACAGCCGGTCGCCGGCGAGCCCCCGGATGACCCGTGCGGCCACCGGCGGCGACAGGTACGCCCCGCCCTCGGCCGCCGCCCGCACCCCCAGGGGGAACTCGCGCGGATCGCCGGTCTTCAGCAGGAACCCCGCCGCGCCGTCGCCCAGCGCCCGCGCGACGTAGGCGTCCTCGCCGAAGGACGTCATGATCAGTACGGCGGTGCCGGGGGGCGGTCCTGCGCACCTCGGCCGCGGCGGCCAGCCCGTCCAGGCCGGGCATGCGGATGTCGACGAGCGCGACGTCGGGCCGGTGCGCCAGGACGGCGTCCACC
Organism: Microbispora sp. GKU 823; assembly: GCF_002027145.1. NCBI lineage: Bacteria > Bacillati > Actinomycetota > Actinomycetes > Streptosporangiales > Streptosporangiaceae > Microbispora > Microbispora sp. GKU 823. Next base: position 68,566 of record NZ_MWJN01000015.1, read on the forward strand.
AGTTCACGCCCGTCGGCGGCCTCGGCGACCACGTCGATGTCCGGGTCCGTCGCCAGGATCGCCCGCACCCCGGCCCGGATCACCGGTTCGTCGTCGGCCAGGACCACCCGGATCGCGTGCACGCCTCGATGGTACGGAACCACCGGGATTGTCCCGGGCGCCGCTCAGGCGGGCAGGAAAGCCTTGCCGACCAGCCGGCCCCCGGCGAAGCACAGCCGGTAGAGCTTCAACTCGGCGAACGGCTCGGGGCTTGCGCTGTAGTAGCGGCACCGGGCGCCCGGCGGGATCGGCGGCTCGGGCCACGATGGTTGGTCGACCCTGGTCCTGGCCGGCAGCACCGCCGCCACCTCCCGCTCGGCCTGCCCGACCCGCAGCTTCGCGAACTCGGCCGGCGGCAGGACAGAGGTGGCCGCCTCGTAGACCGTGAACCCCAGCACGAACGCGACGACGCCGGCCGCCGCGGCGAGGGAGACCAGCGCCGCGGCCATCCGCGTACGGCGCACCCGCCGCCGGGCCAGCGCCAGATCCAGCTCCACCGGCCGCGGCGCAACCCCGGGGCCGTCGTGCTCGGCCCCGGCGAACTCGGAGACGAGGAACTCGGCCGGCACGGCACCGGCGGGCCGGGCGGCGGTGTGCGGCAGCCGTACGGTCAGGGTGAATCCGCCGCCGGCGGGGCCGCTCTCCAGGGACCCGCCCTGCAGCCGGACCCGCTCCGCCAATGCCCGCAGTCCGTGTCCGCCCGTCACGCCGCGGCCCGGCTCGTGCGGCGCGGCGTTGGCGACGGTGACCACGGTCTCGCCCGGTGAGTGCGCGAGCCGTACGGTGACCGGGGCGCCGGGCGCGTGCTTGGCGGCGTTGGTCAGCCCCTCCCGGACGGCCCGCCGCACGGTGGCGAGCGCCGGCGCGGGGATGCGCGCCTCCTCCTGCGCGCCGTGCAGGGTGACCGGCATTCCCGCGGCCGCGGCGCGCCGGACCAGTTCGCCCACGCTCTCCTCGGGCGGATCCGCGTACGTCGGGTCCTGGTCGACGTGCCGGGGCCGTCGCCGTCCCTGAGCACGGCGACGATGTCGCGCAGGCGCTCCGACGCGGCCGTGACCGCCTCGCGGGCCTCGCCCGCCGCCCGGCGCCGGCTCTCGGGGAGGTCGGCGGCGACCTCCAGGGCGCCGATCCGCAGCGCGACCAGGCTCAGGTCGTGACCGAGCAGATCGTGCATCTGCCTCGCGATGGCCGCCCGCTCCCGCAGCCTCGCCTGCTCGGCGAGCATCCGCCGCTCGCGCTCCAGATGCCCGGCGCGTTCCCAGCCCGCCCTGGTCAGGGCCAGGCTCTGGTGCCTCGCGTGGCCCGCGAGCCACGGGACGAGTCCGAACAGCGCGATGCCCGTGACGGCGAAGAACCACGCGCCCAGATCCCACTGCGCCGCGAGAAGCCACCGTACGAACGGGACGACGACCGCGGCGACGACCGCGGCGGCCGACAGGCCGAGCAGGGCGGGCCGGGCCCGCTCCATGCGCACCCCGGCCAGGTAGCTCATCACCGCCAGGGCCGGGAAGAAGACGGTGGGGTCGCCCCGCACGGCCACCGAGCCCGCCCACAGCGCGGCCGTGACGAGCATCGCCCCCAGCGGCCGGGGCCGGGCGAGCGCGACGGCGACGCCGGTCACCACCAGGCCCGCGATCACCTCGGGCGAGGTGTACCCGTCGGCCAGGGTGGTCGTGAGGCCCGCCCACAACGCCGGCAGGCCGAGGACGGCCCAGAGGACGGCACAGAGCAGGACGTCCTTGAGGTATGCCGCTTTCCTCCCCACTCAGGCAACGGTATCCGCGGGTCGCGGACCCGGACGAATCCGTGCAGCGTCCGGGCGCTGGAGTGGCCGGACAGGGACATCAGCATCGGCGCGGACCAGCCGTCCTCGCGAGGTGGGCCAGGCGCGAGTGGCGCAGGTGGTGCAGCGTGTAGCCGCCGCCCTCCGGGTCGAGGTCCCGGGTGGCCCGTTTGAACAGGTACTCCGCCCGCTCGTACGACAGCCGGCCCCGGCCCGTGTGCGGGCACAGGTCGGCCGCCGCCGGCATGCGGCCCGGCCCCGGCCTGCGGTCGGCGAGGAACAGCGGGCCCCGGCGGCGGTCCCCGACGAGGAGGGGCAGGAGCGCTGCCGTGCCGGACTGCCAGTGCAGCCAGTGCCGCCTGCCCTTCACCTCGCCGCGCATGCCGGGCAGGTCGAGGTGTTCCACGTCGAGCGAGAGCGCCCACTCGGCCGGGGCCGCGCTCTCGTACAGCAGCAGCCACAGCGTGCGCTCGCGCAGCGGGATGTCCGGCCGCTCCCACAGGCTCTCCAGCCGCGACCGGTCGATGGGGCGGGTGGCGGGCGCGGGGTTCGGGCCGCCGGTCGAGCGGGGGCGGCGAGGTCGGCGCGGCCCCAGCCGCGCTCGGCCGCCCACGTGGCGAACGACCGCAGCGCCGCCCGGTGCCGGTTCCAGGTCGCGCCCGCCGCCGTGCCCCACGCCGTGGCGAAGACCTCGGCGATCCGGTGGGAGGTCACGTCCCGCAGCGGGACGTCCTCGCCGAGGTGCCGGCACAGCCGCGCCAGGGTCTGGTCATAGGAGCGGACGGTGCCGGCGCTCAGACCGGGCCGGGCGAGGAAGAGCCGCATGGCCTTGCCGAGGGTGACGCCCCCATCCGCCGGTCCGGCCGCCGGTTCGGCCTCCGCGGTCTCCGGTTTGGCCTCCGGTCTGGTCTTGGTGGCCTCCGGTTTGATCTCTTCGTCGGCGCAGGTCGCGGCGCGCCGCAGCAGCACCGCCCGTTCGGCGGTGTTGCGGGTGAGGGAGGCCGCGCGTTCGAACTCCGCCCGGGCCTCGCCGTGCCGGCCGAGCCGGGCCAGCAGGTCCCCGCGTACGGCGGGCAGCAGGTGGTAGCCCTTGAGCGCCGGCTCGCCGGTCAGCGTGTCCACCAGCGTGAGACCGGCGCGCGGCCCGTAGGCCATGGCGAGCGCCACCGCGCGGTTGAGTTGGACGACCGGCGTGGGCAGCACCCTGACGAGGGCCTCATAGAGCGCCGCGATCTGCGGCCAGTCGGTCTCCTCCGGCGTGGCGGCCCGCGCGTGGCAGGCCGCGATGGCCGCCTGCAGCACGTACGGGCCGAGTGGGCCGCCGGCCTGCCGCGCCCGCAGCAGCGCCGCGAAGCCGCGCCGGATCAGCAGCGGGTCCCAGCGCCCCCGGTTCTGCTCGTGCAGCACGACGGGCTCCCCTGACGGACCGGTGCGCGCGGCCGACCGCGACTGCTGGAGTTCCATCAGCGCGACCAGGCCGTGCACCTCGGCCTCGTCCGGGGTCAGTTCGGCCAGGACGCGGCCCAGGCGCAGCGCCTCCAGGCAGAGGGACGGGCGCATCAGGTCGTCGCCCGCCGTCGCCGCGTATCCCTCGTTGAACACGAGATAGATCACTTCGAGCACCGACGACAGCCGGGCCGCCCGTTCCGGCCCGGATGGGACCTCGAAGGGGACCTGCGCGTCGGCGAGCGCCCGCTTGGCCCGCACGATCCGCTGCGCGACGGCGCTCTCGGAGACGAGGAAGGCCCGCGCGATCTCGTCGGTCCGCAGGCCGCCGATGAGCCGCAGCGTGAGCGCGACCCGGGCCTCGGTGGACAGCACCGGGTGACAGGAGACGAACATCAGCCGGAGGACGTCGTCGCCGACCTCCCCGTCGAGCGCGTCCACCACGTCGTCCACGTCACGCTCGCCGTCGTCCGGGCGGGTGGCGAGATCGTGGGCGAGCAACTCCTGCCCGCGGTCCCGCCGCTCCTCCCGGCGCAGGTGGTCGACGGCCCGGCGCTTGGCGACGGCCATGAGCCAGGCGCCCGGGTTGTCCGGGACGCCCGCCTCGGGCCACTGCTCAAGCGCGGCGAGGACGGCGTCCTGCGCCAGTTCCTCCGCCAGGCCGACGTCGCCGACCATCCGCACGAGGCCGGCGACGATCCTGGCGGACTCCATCTTCCAGACCGCGTCCACGACGCGATGGGCGTCCAGGGACGTCATTCGACCGATGACAGCACCGGCCCGCCCGCCGCGCAACCGGGCGCGTACGTCGCCGGGGACGCCTGCGGGCCGGACACCTGCCTGATCACGCCGTCAGCGGGAGCCGGCGCCGGGGCCGTCTTCGGGGCCGAACACCTGCTGGATCGCGCTCTCGCCGTCGCCGACGATCTTCCAGAAGCGGCGGGCCAGCTCCACCGCCTCCTCGCGGGACCGCGCCTCGATCAGGGCGAAGCTGACGATCGCCTCCTTCGCCTCCGTGAAGGGGCCGTCGGTCACGGTGATCTCGCCGCCGGAGGAGACCATCCGCAGGCCGCCCGGCTCCAGCCCGCCGGTGGCAAGCAGCACGCCCGCCCTGGTCATCTCCTCGATGAAGGCGCCCATCTCGGCCATCATCGCCGCGTCCGGCGTCCGGGAGCCGCCCTTGGTGGTCATCAGGAACCGCATCGTCGATCTCCTTCTTTCTGATCCTTCGGCCGGCGGGCCGGTCGCCGGTCCCGCCGTCACCTACACGTCGTACGGGACGAGCCGGACTCGACAGGCTCCGATCCTGACACGTCCTGACCTGGGCCTCTGCCGTGATGTGACAGGGAATGCGCATGTGACAGGGAATGCGCACTCCTGGCCGACGCCGCAGGTGGACGGGGTCGGGCGGCAGGCGGACGGCACGAGTGGGCGCGGATGGTCGAATCGCGCGGCCGCCGTTCGACGCGTCAGCGAGGCCGGCCACCACACCGGCCGGGACCACCGAAGCCCGGACCACCGAAGCCCGGGACACCGAAGAAGGGAACGGCGATGACCGCGACGCAGGACACCACTCAGATCAGCACCCAGATCACCCCGCAGCCGACCGCGCCGCACCCCATGCGGGGCTCGACGCGTGCGCTGCTCACCTGCGCCGTGCTCACCACGCCCGTCTTCGGGGTCGTCTCGCTGACGCAGGCGTTCACCCGCGAGGGGTTCGACCTGCTCCGTCACCCGCTCAGCATGCTCAGCACCGGCGATCTCGGCTGGCTGCAGATCGGCAACTTCTGGATCACCGCCCTCCTGACGGTCGCCGGGGCGATCGGACTGCGCAGGGTCATGCGCGGCACTCCCGGAGGGACGTGGGCGCCGAGGCTGCTGCTCGTCGAGGGCGCCGGACTGGCAGCGGCCGGAGCCTTCAGCATGGACCCGGGGGACGGCTTCCCCGCGGGCACCCCGCTGGGGGCCCCGGCCGGGATGAGCTGGCACGCGATGCTGCACATGGCGGCCGGCTCGGTGGCCTTCACCGCGCTCATCGCGGCCTGCTTCGTCCTCGGCCGGCACTTCGCCCGTGCGGGGCGGGCCGGGCACGCGGTCGCCTCCCGTCTCGGCGGCCTGGCTCTCCTGCTGGGCAACGGATGGGCGATGTCCGGCGGGCGGGCCGGTTCCCTCACCCTGTGCGTCGGGGTGCTGGTCGCCATGGCCTGGGTCTCGGTGGTCGCCGCGGCCAAGCGCGCGGACCTCATGGGCGACGCCGGCGCATTCGACACTGCGCGACGCTGACCCGCTCGACGGGGAAACCGTGCAGGGCTCCTGGTGTCGCGTAAATCACTGGGAGCTCTGCGAGGTCCGGTGATACGTTCGGCGTCGCCGTGCGTCGCCGCGACCCGAGGAGGTGAGACCGATCAACGCTGTGACAGGTCGGGGCTCCCTCCGTCGCATGGCCTAGGGAGCGCCCGCAGAAGGCATCCCGAAAGGCGTGAAACGCTTTGCGCTTCATCTCCCGGACGTCGTCGGACGGCGTCACAGAACAGCTGTTCACCCTCGGTGAGGTCCCCGGTGTGCTGTGGACGCCGGAAGGCGCCGCCGGGGCTCGTCCCCTGATCCTGATAGGTCACGGCGGCGGGCAGCACAAGAAGGCCCCCGGCGTCGTGGCCCGCGCGCGCCGCCTCGTCACCGAGGGCGGTTTCGCGGCGGTCGCGGTCGATGCGCCCAACCACGGCGATCGGCCGAAAACCGAGGAGTTCGCCCGGGTCGCGGCCGGGTTGCGGGCGGGCATGGCCGCGGGTGAGGACCTCGCCCCGCATCTCGCCACCATGCATGCGTTCCTGGCCGGCCACGCCGTACCGGAATGGCAGGCGGTCCTGACCGCGGTGCAGGAACTCGACGTCGTCGGCGCCGGCCCGGTGGGCTACTGGGGCATGTCGATGGGCTGCGGGCTCGGCGTCCCCTTCGTCGCCGCGGAACCCCGGGTCCGCGCGGCGGTGCTGGGCCTGCTCGGCGTGGACGGGCTGGCCGAGACCGCCGCCCGGGTCACCGTCCCGGTGCGGTTCCTGCTCCAGTGGGACGACGACCTGGTGCCGCGGGCCCAGGGCCTGGCGCTGTTCGACGCCCTGGGGTCGGCCGACAAGACGCTGCACGCCAATCCCGGCAAGCATGGGGAGATCCCCGAGTTCGAGACCGACAGCTCGCTGCGGTTCTTCGCGCGGCACCTCGGTTAGGGCCTGTAGGGCGTTCGGACAAGCCGATTCCACGGAGCCCTGGGCACCTCACCGGGGGTGCCTAGGGCTCCGTGTGTTCGATACACGTCGGCAGTATCAGCCGCAGTAACGCGCCGCTTTCACACGGCACGGCTTCGGCCGTTCCGCCATGAGCCTCGGCGACCTGCCGGACTATGGCCAGGCCCAGGCCGGAGCCGGGGTGCGCGCGGGCCGCGGGTGATCGGTAGAAGCGGTCGAAGACGAATTCGAGGTCGCTGTCGGGGATTCCTGGGCCGGCGTCCGCGACCTCGAGGGCGCCCGCCTTGACGCTGATCCTGATCAGGCCGTCGGACGGGCTCCATTTCACGGCGTTGTCGACGAGGTTCGCGACGGCGCGTTCCAGGGCGTCGGGGTCTCCGTGGACGAGAGTGGGCGCGCAGGTCAGCTCGAATTCGATCTGCGGCGCCCGCCGCTTCGCGCGGGCGGCGACGCGCTCGGCGACGAGGTCGAGGCGGACGTCTTCCGTGTGGAACGGGGCTTGGCCGTAGCGGGCCAGGTCGATCAGGTCGTTGACCAATGTCGTGAGTTCGCCGGCCTGGCCGAGCGCTTCGGCGGCGAGCAGCGGGGCCTGCGCGTCGGCCGGGTTTTCCGACAGCAGCTCGAGGTTCACCGTCAGGCTCGTCAGTGGTGTGCGCAGTTCGTGCGAGGCGTCGGCCACCAGACGGCGCTGGGCGCCGACCGATTCGTCCAGGGCGGCGGTCATCGCTGCGAACGCCGAACCGAGCCGGCCGATCTCGTCCCGGCTGTCGGCGGGGATCGGAATGGCCAGGTCGCCGGTCGTGCGGATCAGTTCGACGGTCTCGGTGAGCTGGTGTACCGGGCGTAGGACGCGGCGTGCTGCCAGGCGTGAGGCCAGTGCTGCCAGAAGTCCGGCGGCCACCGTCGAGCCGGCGAGCAGCCAGGCGAGTTCGCGTAGCGTGGGTGCGGGATCGGATTCCGGGATGGCCGTGCGTACGAGCGTTCCCGGTGCTTCGGGCAGTTGGGCTGTGTAGACGCGGTAGGCGACGCCGTTGTAGACCGCGTCACGGAAGTAGGCGCCGGCGGTGCCGTCCGCGACGGCGACGTCGCGGGCGGTGAGGTCGACGAACTCCGTCGACGGCCCGATCCTGACCGGGCCCGGCACGATCTGCAGCTGGGTGCTTCCGATCCCCAGCGGAACAGTCGGGAAGCCCGGCTCCCCGTTGGCGTCCCTGAACTTGGCCTTGATGGCCGCGGCCACGTTCGGTGCCTGGTCGGCGGCCACGACCAGCGATCTGTCGATCTGGCCGCGGAGGTTGGCGTTCACGGCCGGATACAGGACCACCGACACGAGCACCAGGGCGCCCGCGACCACGGAACCACCGGCGATGGCCAGCCGGGTGCGCAGGTTCACGGCTCCTCGCGCAGGACATACCCCAGGCCGCGCACCGTCTGGATCAATCTGCTGCCGCCGTCCGTTTCGAGCTTGCTTCGCAGGTAGCTGATGTATACCCACAGTGCGTTCGACTCCGGGCCGAAGTCGTAGCCCCAGACGGACTCGAAGATCTGGGTCCGGCTCAGCACCCGGCCAGGATTGCGCAGGAACAGCTCCAGCAGGGACAGCTCCGTCTTGGTCAGCTCCAGGCGCCGGCCGGCACGCTCGGCCCTGCAGCCGTTCAAGTCCAGGTCGACGTCGGCGAAGCGCAGCACCTCGGCCCTGGCACCGCTGCGCCGGAGCAGGGCTCTGAGCCGGGCCCGCAGCTCCTCCAAGGCGAAGGGCTTGGCCAGGTAGTCGTCGGCCCCCGCGTCGAGCCCGGCGACCCGGTCGGTGACCAGGTCCCGGGCCGTGAGCATCAGGATCGGCGTGTCGTGCCCGCCTGAACGTAGCGTCCGGCACACCTCCAGCCCGTTCGGTTCGGGCATGAGGACGTCGAGAACCACCGCGTCCGGGCGGAACACGCCGTGCTCGGCGAGGGCGGACGCCCCATCGGCGGCGGACGACACGTCGTAGCCGTCCCGGCGCAACGCATGCTCCAGGGACCGCCGCACAGCCGGGTCGTCGTCCACCACAAGTATCCGCATGGTCGCCTATCCTCACCGTCGATGCTGAAGCTGTGTGAGACGCGGACGCGGTCGCTGTCAGCCCTTGCTCAGTGACCGCTTCAGATCGCTCAACGCGGCATCGAGCCGGTCGGAGCTGACCCCGAGCGAGGCGGCGATGTCACCGAAGGCCTTGGACGTCGGATCGACTCTGCCCATCGCCACCACAGCGGCCAGAGCGGCCTTGGCCTTGGCTTGATCGACACCGAGCGCCGCGGCCACGGACGCCGCCGCGGCGTCGGTGGTGAACGGCGAGTCCTGCGGGCCGTTCAGGGCCTTCTTGTCCATGCTGTCCAGCTTGCCCTGGTCGTCACCATCCGGCGCGGGCTCGGCGACCTTCGGCCCCAGAGCGTCCTGAACCTGCGAGGCCGCAGTCCCAGGTTGGCCGCGACCGCCGCGACGAAGGCCTCCGGCGTAACGCCGGCCCAGTCGGCCAGCGACGTTTTGGCCGCGACCAGCGCGGCGTCGAGCCGCTCGGTCGTCACTCCGAGCTTCGCCGCGATCGCGGCGGAATCGGCATCCGCACCCGCCCTGGATTTCCCGTCCACCTTGACCGTCGCGGAGTCGGATTTCGCAGCGCAGGGTGTCGGGGCCGGACCGGCCGCCGCGGCCGTACCGGTCGTGGCCAGCGTGGCGAGCGTGACCGTGGCCACGACCAGCCGTGTGCGTTTCATCATCGTGATGCCTTTCGTCCGCTGAGCGCGCCGGACGAGAACCGGCGTCTTGGGGACAACAGAAACATCACGGCCTCTGGCGGGGTTTCAGCCACCTTTAGAGGTTCCTTAGAACGGCTACGTTCTCCCCGCGCGATCGATCGGTCATGTCGCTGACGATAGCGCCGCACGGCGAGCAGTCACCGGTTTGCACGAGATGGCCAGGCGACGCGCGGGACGGCGGGCGGACCGGCCCGGGGAGCGGCTGGTCAACGGGCATGGCGTCCCTGGCCGCGCCGTTCCCGCAGCCGTACGGCCACGAACCGGACGACGACGAGCACGACGGCCGCCGCGACCACCTTGGACACGATCCCCATGTACTCCTCGACGAGGTGCCAGTTCTCGCCGAGCAGGTAACCCGCCAGCACGAACACGGTGTTCCAGATCAGGCTGCCGAGCGTGGTGAACAGGAGGAAGGTGCCGAGCGGCATGCGTTCCACCCCGGCGGGGACCGAGATCAGACTGCGAAAGATCGGGATCATGCGCCCGAAGAACACCGTCTTCACACCATGCCGGGCGAACCACGCCTCCGCCTTCTCGATGTCGGGGATCTTGACCAGCGGCAGACGCGTCGCGATGGCCACCGTACGCTCCCGGCCGAGCAGCGCGCCCACGCAGTACAGCGCGAGCGCACCCACAACGGAGCCCGCGGTCGTCCACAGGAGGGCGGCGACCAGGCTCATGTCCCCGCGCGCGGCGGTGAACCCGGCGAGCGGCAGGATGACCTCGCTGGGCAGCGGCGGGAACAGGTTCTCCAGGGCGATCGCGACGCCGGCGCCCGGCGCGCCCAGGCGTTCGGTGAGCTCCATCGCCCACCCGGCGATCCCTCCGATTTCCGCGGTGTCCATGCAGGTGACGCTAACGCCCGAAGCCGGACGATGCGGTCACCATGAGGAGCGCCGCCGGGATCCCTCCGGTGCACCCCGGCCCAGGGGTGCGGAAACCACAGGTCTGGATCGTCGTCCACAGGTTGTGGATATCTGTCCCGGTTTCGGATCGGCCGATTCGGGGACGGAGCCGCACCGGCTCAGAGGTCGTCCTTCGGCGTCTGGGCCAGCACCTGGTCGGCGGTCGCCGTCACCACCGCCGCGGCCGCCGAGATGTCCCTGACCTGCTCCGCGGGAAGGGCCCGCAGCACCTTCTCCAGTCCCTCCAGGTCCGCCTGGTAGGCGGCCGCCATCGCCGCCTGGGCCTTGGCGGTGCGCTGTGCCTGCTCCACCGCCTTGCCGAGTGCCCGGCCGGCGCGTTCGACGGCCCTGGCCGCCTCGATCGCCGCCTTCTCAAGATTTCTCGCCCACTCGGGCGGCTGGTCGCTCATCGAATTCCTCTGCGTGCGGGTGGTTCCGCGGGCATGAGTCGCCCACGAGGACTGCCGGGTCAGGCCCTTAATGCCCTCCCTGCGGGCTCTACACCCGGCGGGGCCCACGCTCTCAGAGTTCTCCCAGATACAGCACGAGGATCCCCGTGCGGCGTGGCGCGCGAGGGCCCCGGATCTTGCTTCGGATCAGGAAGAGGTCAGCCGCAGTGCTCGAACGGGCTGTCGTAACCGGACGAGCCCGCCTTGCCGCCCCACTTCACGCATTTGTCCGCCGCGGCCGCCTGTACCGGCCCGCGTAGTAGCCGTAGTTGCCCGAGTCGGTCACCCGGGTCTTGCCCTGGACCTCCAGGTAGGCGCTGGTCGTGGTGGCCGTGCCCAGCGAGGTCTTCTTCAGCGTCACGACGCAGTTGTTGCCGTTGCCGGAGTTGTAGAGCAGGTAGACGGTGCCCGCCGTGCCGAGGGCGGCGGAGTCGATCACCGAGTAGCCGGCGCCGCACACCTGCTCCGGCGTGTACGGGTTCCCGGTTCCGCTGCCGCCCGTGACGTACTGCATGTACGTGTTCCAGTCCCAGTACGGCCCGGGATCGGTGTGGTCGGACCCGGGGACCTGGTAGTGCCCCACGATGTGGGACCGGTCCTTGGGGATGCCGTACCGCGCGGCGATGGAGCGGACGAGGGCGGCCGAGGAGCGGTACATCGCGTCGGTGAACCAGGACGCGTCGTCCACGTATCCCTCGTGCTCGATACCGATGGAGTGGTGGTTGTAGTCGGAGTTGCCCGCGTGCCAGGCCCGGTCCTTCTCCCGCACCATCTGGGTGATCGCGCCGTCGGACGACCGTACGACGTAGTGCGCGGAGACCTGGGCGGCGGGGTTCTGGAACCAGGAGATCGTCCCGGCGTACGAGCCCTGGGTGACGTGGATGACGATGCGGTCGATCGCGTCGCTCGCCGGCCGGTCGGACACCGCGTAGTTGGCGGTGCTGGCCGGCACCCACGTCGCGCCGGGGTAGTCGACGGCCGCCGCGGCGAGCGTGCGGTTCTCCGGCTGGTCGAGGTCGCGGGCGTTCGCGAGGGCTCCCCGGTCGGGATTCACCGGGCGGGCGGCCACGGTGATCGTCTCGCCCGCCGGTGTCCGCGCGGTGAACCCGGCCGACAGCAGGTCGTAGACGGCGTCCGCGTACAGGCGGGCGACCTCGGGCGCGCTCGCCCCGCCGTAACGCGCGACGGCGGTGTACCAGCGACCGGCGTCGGCGCGCGCGGCGGCGTCCAGGCCCAGGGCGTCGGCCCTGGCCCGCAGGACGGCCGCCGCGCCCGCCACGTTGGCCGCGTCGTCGGCCTTGAGCGTGGCGACCGGCGCCCCGGTGAGCCGCGCCGCCTCCTCCAGGGTGTGCAGCGTGGGGTTGCTGACCAGGTGCGCCACGCCGTACCCGCCGCTCGCGCTCGGCCTGCCGTCATGGCCGTCGAGGTGGGTCTCGGCGTAGGCGAGCGCGACGAGCAGGTCGCGGGGGGACGCCGTGGGCCGCCGCCGCCCGCGTGAAGGCGGTGGTGAGCGGGCCCTCGGCGGCCGAGGCCGGCCCGGCCGGGACGAGCCCGGCCAGGCACAGCAGGAGCGTCACGACGCCGACGGCGGTCAGGGCCGTACGTCGGGACCCGCGGACGACCAGGAGTTCGGTCACGGGGATCAGCCGCAGTGCTCGAAGGGGCTGTCGTAGCTGGACGAGCCCGCCTTGCCGCCCCACTTGACGCAGGTGTCGGCGGCCGAGGCGCGCACCGGTCCGGCGTAGTAGCCGTAGTTGCCCGAGTCGGTCACCCGGGTCTTGCCCTGGACCTCCAGGTAGGCGCTGGTCGCGGTGGCCGTGCCCAGCGAGGTCTTCTTCATCGTGACCACGCAGTTGTTGCCGTTGCCCGAGTTGTAGAGCAGGTAGACGGTGCCCGCCGTGCCGAGGGCGGCGGAGTCGATCACCGAGTAGCCGCTGCCGCAGACCTCCTGCGGGGTGTACGGGTTGGACGAACCGCCGCCGCCGCAGTTGTGCGAGGTCACGGTCTGCACGGGGTAGCCGAACGTGACCCCGTTGAACACCGCCTTCTGGATGTTGGCGGGGTAGGACGTGTCGCTGGTGCGCACCTCGTAGTGCAGGTGCGGGGAGATGTTGTTGCCAGGCTTACTGGTGTTGCCGACCTCGCCGATCTTCTGGCCCTGGCTGACCTGCGCGCCCTGGCTCACCGACATGACCCGCAGATGGGCGTAGTAGGTGAACCAGCCGCCCCCGTGGTCGATCTTGACGAGGTTGCCGAAGCCGTTGGTCGACCCCTGGTTGGCGGCGATGACCACCGTGCCGGCCGCCGCCGCCACGACCGGGTCGCCGAGGTCCGCGTCGGCCGTGCTGCCGCGGTTGAAGTCGATCTCGTACGACTGGTGGGCGCTGCTGGCGTTGGAGTTGCCGGTCCACACCTGGCCGCAGGGGAACGGCATCTGGAAGTCCGGGCGCGGACCCGCCGCGGAGGCCGCCGGGGCGGTGGCGGCGCCGAACGCGAGGCCGAGGACCACCGCGAGGCCCGCCGTGACAAGCGATTTGAGTCTCATGACCAAAAAGAGTCGGAATCTACTGCACAAAAAACATCAAGACTCGGTACAAAGGGTGGGCGAGTCATGGCGAACCGGTCCTTCGACAGGGGGAGCAACGCGGTCATGACAGTCGATAAGCCAACGTTCAGCGTGCTCGGTCCGCTGGAGGTCCGCCTGCCGGGCACGGCGCCACGTCTCGGCGGCCGGAAACCCCGCATGCTCCTGGCCACCCTTCTCCTCCACGCCAACCACACGGTCGGCGGCGACGAGCTCGCCGAGGTGTTGTGGCCGGGCCACCGGCCGCGCTCGACCGCGGCCAACCTCCGCACGTACGCGAGCGCCCTGCGCGCGGAGCTCGGGCAGGCCCCGGCCCGCATCCGGGCCCTGGGAGCGGGGTACGCGATCGAGCTGCCGCCGCACGAGCTCGACCTGCTGCTGTTCGAGGAGCGGGTGGCCGCCGCGCGGGAGTGCCGGGCGCGGGGCAGGCCGGACGAGGCGGCCGGCCTGCTGGCACGGGCGCTGGCGCTGTGGCAGGGTGTCCCGCTGTCCGACCTGCCCGGAAGCCCGCTGTGGGACCGCAGGCTCGAACGGCTCGCCCAGGCGAGGTTGCGCGCCGCCGAGGACCTGGTCGAGCTGCTCATGGCGGCCGGAGAGTACGGCGAGGCGGTCGGGGAGCTGCGGGCCCTGCTCGCCGACCACCCCTTCCGCGAGGACCTGTGGCGCAGGCTCATGCTGGCCCTGCACTGGTCGGGGCGGCAGGGCGAGGCGCTGCACGCCTTCGCCACGATCCGCGAGCACCTCGTTACCGAACTCGGCGTCGAGCCCGGCCCCGAGCTGCGCCGGGCGCACGAGGCCGTGCTCGCCGGGGAGCGGCCCCCGCGGGCCGTGCCGCGTCAGCTGCCGCCCGACCTGGTGGACTTCACCGGACGGGCCGCCGAGGTGGCGGCGCTGACCCGGGCGCTCGCCCCCGGCGGTGTCGCCGTCGTCACCGGGCCGCCGGGCGTCGGCAAGACCGCGCTCGCGGTGCGCTGCGCGCACGCCGTCCGCGCGGCGTATCCCCACGGCCAGCTCTTCCTGTCGCTCGGCGGCACCGACACCGCGCGGCCAGAGGACACCGCGCAGCCAGATGACACCGCCGTGAAGCCCAACGACACTCCGCAGCCCGGCGACACCCCGCACGGTGCCGTCGGGGCGCCGGTCGAGCCGGGGGAGCTGCTGGCCGAGGCGCTGCGCGCGCTCGGCGCGGCGGAGCCGCTGCCGCCACGTCACGAGCGCGCCGCGCTCTACCGCACGCTGCTCGCCGAACGGCCGATGCTGGTCGTGCTCGACGACGCGGCGGGCGCCGCGCAGGTCCGGCCGCTGCTGCCGGGCGGCGGCAGCGCCGTCGTCGTGACCGGCAGGCGCCGCATCACCGAGCTTCCCGGCGCCGCGCGGATCGACCTGGACGTCCTGCCGCAGGCCGAGGCGCTGGGACTGCTGACGGCGATCGTCGGCGCGGAGCGGCTGGAACGGGGAGCCGGAGGGAGGCCGCCGCCATCGTGCGGGCCTGCGGCCGGCTGCCGCTCGCGGTCCGGGTGGCCGGGGCCCGGCTGGCCGCCCGGCCCGGCTGGTCCCCGGCGGTGCTGCGGCGGCGGCTCGACGACGAGACGGCCAGGCTCGCCGAGCTGCGCGCCGGCGACCTGGAGGTGCGGGAGTCGTTCGACCGCAGCTACCGACTGCTGCCGGACGACGCCGCGCGCACGTTCCGCGCGCTCGGCCTGCTCGGCACCCGGCCGCTGCCTGGCTGGGTGGTCGACGCCGTGCTCGACCGGCACCGCAGCGACGACGTGACCGACGTGCTGGTCGACGCGAACCTGCTGCGCCCGGAGGGGACCGACCCCCTCGGCCAGCCCCGCTACCGGCTGCCCGACCTGCTGCGCGTCGACGCCAGGGACAAGGCGGGGGAGGTGGACATGCCGGCGCTGGCGCGGGTGGTCGCGGGCTGGACGGCCGCCGCGGAGCACGCCACGGCCCGGCTGCCCACCACGGTCTTCCGCCTGACCTCGCCCGCCGCCCGGCGCTGGCGGCTGCCCGAGGACGCCCTGCGCCGGGTCGCCGCCGACCCGGTCTCCTGGTTCGGCGCCGAGCACGAGACCCTGGTCGAGGCCGTACGGCTGGGCCGCGGACGCGGGGCTGGCCGGGCGCCGCCTGGGGCCTGGGCGGCGGCGCTCGTGCCGTACTTCGACCTGCGCTGTCACCTCGGCGCCTGGGAGGAGACCCACCGCGTCGCCCTGGAGGCGGCCCGCGCGGCCGGAGACCGGGCGGGCGAGGCCGCGATGCTGCGGGGGCTCGGCCAGGTGGCCCTCTATCGGGACAGGTACGTCCAGGCCGCCGGCATGTTCCGCCGCTCCCGGATGATCTTCCGTACGCTCGGGGACGTCAGGGGCGAGGCGGTGTCGGTCTGCGGACTGGGCGCGGTGGGCCAGTTCCGGGGCGACCAGGCCGCCGCGTCCCGGCACTTCCGCAGGGCCCTCGGGATGTTCGTGTCGCTGGACGACCGGTCGGGCGAGGCGTACGCACGGCAAGCGCTCGGGCGCACCTGCCTGAGCGCGGGCGACCTGAACGGCGCAGCCGACTGGCTCGGCGGCGCGCTGCGCATGGCGCGGGAGCTCGGCGACGCCCACCGGGAGGGCTGCGTGTCGCTCCAGATCGGCCGCCTGCACGACCTCGCGGGGGAGACCGGGCGGGCGATGCGCGCCCAGGGCCGCGCGCTGACGATATTCGAGGGCTTCGGCGACCGGCACTGCGCGGCGTACGCCATGCAGGGCCTGGGCGGGCTCCAGGCGGCCAGGGGCGACTGGCGGCACGGCTCGGCCCGGCTGGAGAGCTCACTGGCGATCTTCCGGCAGCTCGGCGACCGGAGCGGGGAGGCGGCCACGCGGCGGATGCTCGGCGAGCTGCACCGCTCGTCCGGGCGTCGCGCGCTCGCCCGCGGCTACCTCCACGCGGTCACGTCCCGGCAGGTGGTCGAAGACACGGCGATTTCTCATGATTGGACCGGCACGACTGATTAGACCGCCACCACTGGGGCATCAGAGGCGTCGTGGGTGGTGGATGGCTCTCCCGCTGGCCGGTGATCCGGCAGCTCAAGGGAGAGGACGGCAGAGGGCAGGCGGCGCGCTCGGCGCGTACGGACGCCTTGCGGCCCCGGGTCGAGGGGGCCGAGACGGTCGCGCGTTCCGTCTGCCCTTACTGCGCCGTCGGCTGCGGCCAGCTCGTCTACGTCAAGGACGGCAAGGTCACCCAGATCGAGGGCGACCCCGACTCGCCGATCTCCCGCGGGCGGCTTTGCCCGAAGGGCTCGGCCAGCAAGCAGCTCGTCACCCACCCCGGCCGCCAGACGAAGATCCTCTACCGCAGGCCGTACGGCACTGAGTGGGAGCCGCTCGACCTCGAGACCGCGATGGACATGATCGCCGACCGGGTCGTGCGGACCCGGCGCGAGACCTGGCAGCAGACGCACGAGGGGCAGGAGGTCAGGAGGACTCTGGGCATCGCCGGCCTGGGCGGGGCGACGCTCGACAACGAAGAGAACTACCTGATGAAGAAGCTCTACACCGCCCTCGGCGCGATCCAGGTCGAGAACCAGGCGCGCATATGACACTCCTCCACCGTCCCCGGTCTGGGGACCAGCTTCGGGCGTGGCGGCGCGACCCAGTATCAGCAGGATCTGGCCAACGCTGACTGCATCGTCATCCAGGGCTCCAACATGGCCGAGTGCCATCCGGTGGGGTACCAGTGGGTGATGGAGGCGCGTGCGCGCGGCGCGAAGGTCTTCCACATCGACCCGCGCTTCAGCCGCACGAGCGCGACCGTGGACAGGTATCTGGCGATCCGCGCCGGCACGGACATCGTGCTGCTCGGCGCGCTGATCAACTACGTGCTGTCGAACGGGCTCGACTTCCGCGAGTACGTCCTCGCGTACACGAACGCCGCGACCCTGGTGAACAAGGACTTCCGCGACACCGAGGACCTCGACGGCCTGTTCTCCGGCTACGACGAGGAGACCGGCAGGTACGACCCGTCGAGCTGGGCGTACGAGGGCGACGTGCCCGAGGAGGAGGAGCAGACCGAGGGCGGCAGGCGCCACGCGGAGGCGGCGGGGTCCGACTCCTACGGCGCGCGCGGCGCCGGCGCCAGCGCGACGCCGCCGGCCGACCCGACGCTGACCGACCCGCGGTGCGTCTACCAGATACTCAAGCGGCACTACTCGCGCTACACGCCCGAGATGGTCGAGGAGCTGTGCGGCATCCCGCCGGAGCGGTTCCACGAACTGGCCGAGGCGATCACGGCCAACTCGGGCCGGGAGCGGACCACGGCGTGGGTCTACTCCGTCGGCTGGACGCAGCACTCGGTCGGCGTGCAGTACATCAGGGCCGCCGCGATCCTGCAGCTCCTGCTGGGCAACATGGGCCGGCCGGGCGGCGGCATCATGGCGCTGCGCGGGCACGCGAGCATCCAGGGCTCCACGGACATCCCGACGCTGTTCAACCTGCTGCCGGGATACATCGCGATGCCGCACGCCCATCGGCACGACGGCCTCGACCACTACCTGGAGCGGGAGGGCGCCGACACCGGCTGGTGGGGCAACCGGCGGGCGTACGTCGTCAGCCTGCTCAAGGCGTGGTGGGGCGACGCGGCGACGGAGGCCAACGACTACTGCTTCGACTACCTGCCGCGCCTCACGGGCGATCACGGTCACTACGCGACCGTGATGGGCCAGATCGACGGGACGGTCAAGGGCTACTTCGTCGTGGGCGAGAACCCGGCGGTCGGCTCGGCCAACGGAAAGGCGCAGCGGCTCGGCCTGGCGAACCTCGACTGGCTGGTGGTCCGCGACCTCATGCTGGTCGAGACCGCGACGTTCTGGAAGGACGCGCCCGAGATCGAGACGGGCGAGCTGCGGACCGAGGAGATCGGCACCGAGGTCTTCTTCATGCCGGCCGCGAGCCACGTGGAGAAGGAGGGCACCTTCACCAACACCCAGCGGCTGCTGCAGTGGCGGGAGAAGGCACTCGACCCGCCGGACGACTGCCGCAGCGACCTGTGGTTCTTCTACCACCTCGGCAAGCGGATCAGGCCGCGGCTCGGCGACGACGAGATCGACCGGCCGGTGAAGGAGTTGACCTGGGACTACCCGGAGATCGGCGAGCAGCGCGATCCCGACGCCGAGGCCGTTCTGCGGGAGATCAACGGCAGGGCCGCCGACGGCCGCCTGCTGGCGTCGCTGCGCGAGCTCAAGCCCGACGGCTCGACGAGCTGCGGCTGCTGGATCTACTGCGGGGTGTACGCCGACGGGGTCAACATGGCGGCCCGGCGCAAGCCGCACACCGAGCAGGGTCCCGTCGCGCTCGAATGGGGCTGGGCCTGGCCGGCGAACCGGCGCATCCTCTACAACCGCGCTTCGGCCGACCCGCAGGGCCGCCCGTGGAGCGAGCGGAAGAAGTACGTCTACTGGGACGGGACCAAGTGGACCGGACCTGACGTGCCCGACTTCGAGGAGGACAAGGCTCCCGACTACGTGCCGCCCGAGGGGGCCAAGGCCCAGGACGCGCTCGCCGGGACCGACCCGTTCATCATGCAGTCGGACGGCAGGGGCTGGCTGTACGTCCCGTCCGGGCTGTCGGACGGGCCGCTGCCCACCCACTACGAGCCGCACGAGTCGCCGGTGCGCAACGCGCTGTACGGCCAGCAGGCCAACCCGGCCCGCCGCACCATCGACCGCCCGGAGAACCCGTACAACCCGGCGCTGTCGCCCCGGTTCCCGTACGTCTACACGACGAGCAGGCTCACCGAGCACCACACGACGGGCGCGATGAGCAGGCCCCTGCCCTACCTGGCGGAGCTCCAGCCGGAGGCGTTCTGCGAGGTGTCTCCGGACATGGCGGAGGAGCTCGGGCTGGAGAACGGCGACTGGGCGACGATCGTCACCGCGCGGACCGCGATCGAGCTGCGCGTGCTCGTGACCGGCCGGGTGCGGCCCCTGCGGCTGAACGGCCGGACCGTCCACCAGGTGATCATGCCGTACCACTGGGGATACAGCAGTGGCGGGGTGATCACCGGGGACGTCGTCAACGACCTGCCGTCGATCGTGCTCGACCCGAACGTCTACATCCAGGAGAGCAAGGCCGGCACCTGCGACGTCCTGCCGGGACGGCGCCCGCGCGGCACGGCGCTGCTCGACCTGATCGAGAGGTATCGCCATGGCTGAGCGGATGGGGTTCTTCACCGACACGTCCATCTGCATCGGGTGCAAGGCCTGCGAGGTGGCCTGCAAGGAGTGGAACCAGGTGCCCGACGACGGGTTCGTGTTCCGGGCCACCTCCTACGACAACACCGGCGCGCTCGGCGCGAGCACCTGGCGGCACGTCGCGTTCGTCGAGCAGGACGGCCGGTGGCTGATGTCGTCGGACGTGTGCAAGCACTGCACCCACGCCGCCTGCCTCGACGTCTGCCCCACCGGGGCGCTGTTCCGCACCGAGTTCGACACCGTCGTCGTCCAGTCCGACGTCTGCAACGGGTGCGGCTACTGCGTCCCCGCCTGCCCGTACGGCGTGATCGACCGCAGGGAGGACGACGGCCGGGCGTGGAAGTGCACGCTGTGCTACGACCGGCTGCGCGGCGGCATGGAGCCCGCCTGCGCCAAGGCGTGCCCGACGAAGTCCATCCAGTTCGGGCCGCTCGACGAGCTGCGGCAGCGGGCCGAGGAACGGGTCGAACGGCTGCACGCCGAGGGCACGACCGAGGCCCGGCTGTACGGCGCGAACCCGGACAACGGGGTGGGCGGCACCGGCGCGTTCTTCCTCCTGCTCGACGAGCCGGAGACGTACGGCCTGCCGCCGGATCCCGTGGTGACCACCCGCGACCTGCCCGCGATGTGGCGCTGGGCGGGCGGCGCGGCGCTCGCCCTGGCCGCCGGCGTCGCCGCCTGCTTCCTTGGACGACGCTGATGCGCGGGCCACGGCGGCGGGCACCGGACCGGCGAGCTGCCCGCGGTTTCGCGGGCGTGACCGGGATGCGCACGAACACCACGAACGCAGTCGCGGGGAGGATCTGATGCCGAGGCGCCGGGACGAGATGGTGCCGGACGCCGAGTTCCGGTCCTACTACGGCCAGCCGGTCATCAAGCAGCCCATCTGGCACGAGCCCCACATGCCGACGTACCTCTATCTGGGCGGGCTGTCCGGCGCGGCGGGCGCGATGGCGGCGGCCGCCCGCCTCAGCGGGCGGGACCGGCTGGAACTGGCCGCCAGGATGACGGCCTTCGCGGGTGCGAGCGCCGGTGCGGCCTTCCTCGTGGCCGAGCTGGGCCGGCCGATGCGCTTCCTCAACATGCTGCGGGTGTTCAAGCTCACCTCGCCGATGAGCGTCGGCTCCTGGACGCTGGCCGCCCACAGCGGGCTGACCGGCGTCGCGGCGGGCTCGGCGGTGACGGGCCTGCTGCCCCTCGCGGGCGACGCCGCGTCGGTCGCGAGCGGCCTGAGCGGCGTGGCGATGGCCACCTACACGGCCGTCCTGCTGGCCGACACCGCCGTCCCCGCCTGGCACGAGGGGATGCGCGAGCTGCCGTTCCTGTTCTCCGGGAGCGCCCTCGCCTCGGCGGGCGCGGCCGTCATGCTGACCACGCCCCGGGCGCAGGCAGGGCCCGCCCGCGTCGCCGCGGCGGCGGGCGCCGTGGCCGAGGTCGTCGCCGGCGGGCTGATGGAGCGCCGCCTCGGTCTCGTCGGCGAGCCGTACCGGAAGGGCAGAGCGGGCAGACTCATGCGGGCCTCCCGCGTGCTCACCCTCGGCGGCGGCCTGCTCGCCACGGTCGCCGGGCGCAGCCGGGCCCTCACCGCGCTGTCCGGGCTCGCGATCACGGCCGGAGCCCTGTGCACCAGGTTCGGCGTGCTGGAGGCGGGCCGGGCCTCGGCCAAGGATCCCAGGTACACCGTCGTGCCGCAGCGCGACCGCCTCGACGCCGGCCGCCCCGCCTCCGTCCCCGGCCGCTAGGGTCACGGTCTCAAGCTCCCGAAGCTACGGCGAGCCGCATGGTAGGGACGGTCAGCCGGCAGGCGGTCCGGCTGGCCTCGCTGCAAGTCACCTCCAAGTCGATCACCAAAGCCCGCTGCGAAGCTCCGGTATCGATAACGACACCGAAGAGGCGGCCGGGACAGCCTGCCCTTCCGCCTCACGTTATGAACTGGAAGGAGGACCCATGTTGAGACTTTCGTTCCGCGCTCTCGGCGGCGTCGGGCTTGCCGCCGCGCTGCTGGTCGCCGTGTTCGGCGCGACCCGTGCCGCCGATCTCGCCGACGGCCAGGCCTCGATCTCGAACAGCCGGCCCGTCGGCGTCTATGCTTACGGCTACCCCGCGGGCGCTCACCCGGACGGGTGCGATCCACCTAGGTGCAGGTGATTTCTCCGTTTCACATCGTCGCCTCGGCACAAGTGCCAGGGCGTGATTCGGAGTGGTCGCGCGGCAGGGTCCTGGAGCCTGTCTGACAGTTGATCACACCACTGTGATTGGAACCTGCTGGTCGCGCCGGCGACCGGCAGGGCAACTCATTGCGCCATGCGTTGTGGATGCGCTCTCCGGGACGCTCACCGATGTGCGCCTTCATGCACCAAGGTGGGCACGGGCTACTTGAAGTCCCTGAACAAGCCGGGACGTGCTCGTCCAGGCCGGGCGTCGCGGAGGCGTGACGACGATGCCCGCCGAACCCTCCGGCTTGCCGACCACCGCAGGCAAGGCGTCTGGTCACGTCCGAAACGTGCCGGTGCCCGCTGCCTCCTCACTGCTTGGCTGGGTGCACGCCCTCCACCCGCACCTGGCCGAACGGACCCATGTCGACAATCACGCTCACCCGGCCCCGCTCGCCTCTCATCGGCTGGCTCGCCGTCACCTCGCTCATGCTGGGCATCTTCGCCATCGTCACCAGCGAGATCCTGCCCATCGGTCTGCTGCCCGCCATAGGCGCCGACTTCGGCATCTCCGACGGCACCACGGGGCTGACCATGGCCCTGCCCGGTCTCGTCGCCGCGGTCGCCGCGCCAACCGTCACACTGACCACCGCGCGCCTGGACCGCCGTGTGATGCTGTGCGTCCTCATGGGGGTGCTCGCCGCAGCCGACGTGCTGGCCGCGGTGGCGACCTCCTACTGGATCGTGCTGATCTCCAGGGGGCTCGTCGGCCTCACGATCGGCGGCTTCTGGTCCATCGGGGCCGGGTTGGCCGGCCGTCTGATGCCGCCGCACGCCGTCGGCACCGCCACCGCTGTGATCTTCTCGGCCGTGCCGTTGGGCTCCGTGCTCGGCGTACCGGCCGGGACCTTCATCGGCGACGTCGCCGGCTGGCGGACCGCCTTTCTGGTCCTGGCCGTGCCGGCACTCCTGGTCCTTGTGGCCCTGATACTGCTGCTGCCGCCGCTGCCCGCCCATCAGGCCACCAGCCCTCGCGTCCTGCTCGACCTGCTGCGCACCCGGGGTGCCGCCATCGCCTTGCCGGCCACTTTCCTCATCGTCTTGGCCCATTTCGGCACCTACACCTACGTCACACCCTTCCTGCAGAACGTCACCGGCCTGCCTCCCGCCGCCGTCAGCGCCATCCTGCTGGCGTACGGCATCGCCGGAACCGCCGGCAACTTCCTGGCCGGCAAGGGCGCGGTCACGCGGCTGCGAACGACCTTCGTGACCTGCGGCTGCCTGATCGCGGTCACGACCCTGCTGCTGCCCTCGGTCGGCGGCACAACCATCGGCGCCGTGATGTCACTCGTGGTCTGGGGCTTGGCCTACGGAGGCGTACCCGTCTGTTCACAGGCATCGTTCATCGCCGCCGCCCCTCGCACGCCCGAAGCCGCGACGATCGTTTTCACCTCTTCCTTCCAGGCGACCTTCGCCCTCGGCGCGTTCCTCGGCGGACGTGTCGTCGACGCCTTCTCGGTCTCCACCGTGATGATCTGCGGCGGGCTGACCGCTCTCCTCATGGCGGCAACCCTGTGGTCACTCGGCAAGCCCCGCTGACTCGGTCAGGTGCCGTCCGCCGCGATCGAGGAGTGACTGTGGGCGCCGGGGGCGGGCGTTGCGGAGGCGTATGCCGCTCCAGCCCAGGGAACTGGTGGTCACCGCGTCCCAGAACGGCCAGAGGTTGCCCAGCAGCCTGAGCTGGATGCCGGCCTCCTCGTGCAGCCGTAGCAGGTCGCCGACGGGTTCGGGCGGCCCGAGCGGTTCGACGGGCTCGGTGGCGACCACCGCGTTCGGCACCGGCTCGCCGAACGGGACGAACTTCTCCGCCGGGAGCCGATAGGCGTACAAGCGGACGGTCAGGAACGTCTCCAGCCAGCCGTACTCGATGGCGTGGACCCGCTCGCCGCAGCCCGGCCCGATGATCCGGTCCCGGTCGTCGTCCGTGGTCGCCGGGGTGGTCCAGGCCATGGCCCGCGGGCACTGGCGGGGGAACCAGTAGTCGGGGCAGCGCTCGGCCGTCACCGCCCAGACGTACGCCTCCGGTTGCCGTGCGGTGGCCGCCACGTGCGGAACGAATCGGGTGATCTCGGGGTCCTCGGAGAAATGCAGCACCTCGCCGGGCTCAGGTCGCATGTCCCGGGTCTACCACCTCGCCGCCGTTCCGGGCGTCAGGGGTCAGGCGAGCCGGATCGCGGCGGCCTCGGCCGGGACGAGTTCGCCGACGATCGGCGCGCCAGGGACCTCGCCGGCGACCAGCAGGCCGCCCGAGGTCTGGGCGTCGGCCAGCAGGAGCAGGTCCTCCTCCGCGTACCGGCCCGGGTCGAGGTGGGGGTGCACCCAATCCAGGTTGCGGCGGGTGCCGCCGCTGACGTAGCCGTCGCGCACCGCCTGCCGCGCCCCCTCCAGGTAGGGCACGGCCGCCACGTCGACCACCGCCGTGACGCCGCTCGCCCTGGCGAGCTTGTAGAGGTGGCCGAGCAGGCCGAATCCGGTGACGTCGGTCGCGCAGGCGGCCCCGGCCGCCAGCGCCGCCCGCGAGGCGTCCCGGTTGAGCGTCGTCATCACCTCGATCGCCTGCGGGAACACCTCGCCGGTCGCCTTGTGCCTGGTGTTGAGCACGCCCACGCCGAGCGGTTTGGTGAGGGAGATCGGTGTCCCCGCCCGTCCCGCGTCGATACGCAGCAGCCGGTCCGGGTCGGCCAGGCCGGTGACGGCCATGCCGTACTTCGGCTCGGGATCGTCCACGCTGTGACCACCTGCGACGTGGCAGCCCGCCGCCCGCGCCACGTCCAGCCCCCCGCGCAGCACCTCCCTGGCGAGGTCCATGGACAGCGTCTCCCTTGGCCAGCCCAGCAGGTTCACCGCCACGATCGGTTCGCCGCCCACCGCGTACACGTCGGACAGCGCGTTGGTGGCCGCGATCCGCCCCCAGTCGTACGGGTCGTCCACGACCGGGGTGAAGAAATCCGCGGTGGCGACGACCGCCCGGCCGCCCTCGATCCTGACCACGGCCGCGTCGTCGCCGTCGTCCAGTCCGATGACCAGCTCGTGCGCGTACGCCGACGGGTTCGGGGCCACGAGCCCGGCCACGATGCTCTCCAGCTCGCCCGGGGGGATCTTGCAGGCGCAGCCGCCTCCGTGCGCCTGCTGGGTCAGCCGGATTCCGGCCTGCTCCGCCGTCTCGGTCATGCCGCCCCGTTTCGAGTCGATCGTCCGCCACGCCGCCGCCACGGGGGCGCCGCCCGGGTCCCTACCCCGTTCCGGCTAGGTTTCTCCCTGGAGGTGTGTGGGCGCCTGGTGGCCCCCGCGGTCTTCAAAACCGACGAGGCCGAGGTCCTCGGCCTGGCGGGTTCGATTCCCGTCCACCTCCGCTCACCTACGCCCTTGCTGCGTCATGCCTGTCCCGCTGTCTGTCCGCGTTCGACCAGCTCAGAATGGGTGAGCAGTCCTGGCAGCGGTAGATCTGCCGCAAGGTTCGCGGTGAATCCGCCGAAGGGTTCATGGTGGATCTGCCGGACTGGAGAAGGGCTTCCCGCCAGAGGCTGAATTCTCATTCCTTCCACAGGCTCTGTTGACCCGACCGTGTGCGAAAATCGCACCATGGGAATCGGCGGGGAGTGGGCGGACATGGGCGACCGCGTCCGCGAATGCAGGCTGGCGGCCGACCTGTCGCAGGACCAACTGGCCGCGGCGGTCGGCCTCGACCGTACGATGATCGCCAAGATCGAGGCAGGGGTACGCCGGATCGACGCGTTGGAGCTGGTCAAACTGTCCGAGGCGCTCGATGTGCCCCTGGACTTCCTCCTCAGGCCGGCTCAGCAGATCATCTCCCGGCGGGCCGAGCTGACCGACGACACCATCGCCGATGTGACTCGCCAGTCCTATCGGCTGGAGCTGGCACTGTCCGCCTGGCTGGCAGATGTGCGGCAGCTCGCAGAACTCGGGGACCTGATCACACCTCCCGTGCGCCGCTATCCCGGGGCTGTGGACGACATGCTGGGTGCGAGATCGGCGGCCAGATGGGTGCGGGACAGTCTCGACCTGGGCACGAGACCGGTTGACTCGCTCATGACGCTCTGTGAGCGGATGGGGCAACTCGTCGCCGTGGTCGCGACTCGCGGGGACGGCGCGTCGCTCGTGGACGGCGACGTGGCGGTGGCCGTCGTCAGCAGTCAAGGCGATCCAGGGCGTCGCCGGGCGACCGCGGCCCACGAACTGGGCCACCTGATCGTCGGTGACGAGTATTCGGCCGATCTGGGTGTCCATACGTCCCGGGCGGAGCGAGAGCAGGTCATCGACGCCTTCGCGGCCGAGCTCCTCCTTCCTGCGGGCGTCGTGAAGGAGCGCGCCGGGGAGTCCGCCGCTCCCATCCGAGACGTTCTCCTGGTGCTCGCCGCCACCTACCGGACCTCGTGGTCCCTGACGGTGCGGCAGGCGCTCGAGGCCGGGGCGGTGGACAGAGAGGCGGCGAAGGAACTACGACGACGGAACCCTACTCGAGCAGAGCTGATGGAGGCGGTGGGCTGGACACCCCAACCGGACCTGGAGTCCGTCCGGGTGCCTCCGAGCTACGCGCATGCCGTCTTCCAGGCCCTGAAGAAGAACTTGATAACGACCTCCAGGGCGATCGAGCTGATGCGCGGTCAGGTCGAGGAGGGCGATCTCCCTGCGGGGGACGACCGGGACATCGAGCCGTGACGTCATCCGCCGACCAGGTGCTCATCTTCGACGCCACAAGCCTCAGTCACTTCTCCCGAGCTGAACGGCTGGACGTTTTGCGTGACCTTCTCGCCGGACGCCCATGCCTCACTACCCGGGTGGTCCACGAGGAGCTTCGTGCCGGTCTTGGAACGTTCCCGACTTTACGACAGGCATTGGAAGCCGAGTGATTGGGGATGGCGGAACTGTCCACACTGCAGGAACTCGAATGCTTCGCGCGCTGGGTCCGGCGTGTCGGCTCGTCTGGCCGTGATCTGGGGGAGGCAAGCGTATTTTGCGCGGCTGAACTGCTCGGCGGGATCGCCATCACCGACGATCGCGATGCCACTGCCGTGGGCAGGGCCTATGGCCTGGAGGTGCACGGGACGATCTGGCTTCTCGGCACCGCCTGCCGGGAAGGCAAGCTCACACAAGTGGGCGCGGAGAACCTCGTGGACGCCCTCCGCGCGACAGGCATGCGCTTACCCTGCTCAGGATCGACGTTTCTCTCCTACGCCCGTCGCCATCGACTCTGCTGACGACGGCGACTCGGCCTGGTGGGAGGCTCGCTACGCAGGCCGCCCGACACCTGATGGAGGCACTCATGGAGTCCACCGTTTGGCCGGTCTACAGCCCCTTTGCCCGTCAGCATTACGGGAAGGGTCTCGAAGCCGGCCGCGCGGAAGGCCGTGAAGAAGGTCGCGAGGAAGGTCGCAGAAGGGGCCGGGCAGAGGGTGAGGCGAGGGCGGTGCTGACCATCCTGGAGGCGCGGGGCATCCCGGTCTCCGATTCCGACCGCGCTTTCATCAGGGCCTGCACGGATTTGGCTCTGCTCGACGAATGGGTACGGCGCGCCGCCACCGCGACCTCCGCCGCCGACCTGTTCGCCGAGGAGTCCTGACTCGTCTGCCGTGGAACGGCACCGGCTCTATTCCTGCCGCGGTGAGCGGGAGGACCTCCCCCTGGCCGTGTAGGCGGCGATCGCGACCAGGAGGGCCGCGACGAGCTGGAGGATCAGATGCTCCTTCGCGACGGTGTCGGTGATGAACGTCCGGACGGTGCGGTTCACGAAACCGTGGTCGACGACGCCCTGCAGAACTCCCGCGATGAGGGAGAGCCGGGCGGCGGCGAGGAACTCCGGTCGCCCGCGGGCCGGGCGGACGCCGAGCAGCAGCATGACGAGCAGAGTGGGCAGGTAAGTGGTGACCGCCTCGGCCCGGCCGAGGTCGAGCACCACGAGCACGGTCGCGGCGGCGCCGAGGAGGAACGCGACGAGGGCTCGGGTGTCGCGTCGCTGCTCGATGCCGCGGACGACGAGCAGGCAGAGGCAGGCGGCCGTCACCACCGTCGCTCCCCACCACTGCTGCGTCTCCCCGGGGTCGTAGGCGATACGTTCAGGAGAGGCCAGGTGGGCCGCGATCACCGCCACCGCGATCAGGCTGACGACACGCTCCCCGAGCCGTGACCATCGCGTCGTCTCCGGCGGACCCTCCAGCATGACGACCGCGAAGACGAGCAGGGTCGCGGCCGCTGCGATCCACACGCTCCAGGCGCTGCTGTACTCGTCCGAGTAGAACGCGAGCAGCCCCAGCATGACCGCGCCCAGGCCGACGGCGAACCCGAGGGTGATCTCACGAGCCCGTCCCTCAGGGGCAAGCAGTCCAGCCCCGAGGGCGGCGGCCACCAGCAGCCACTGCCAGAGCGTGGCGATCGGGCTCAGCCATGGGAGCGCCGCGCTCGCCAGCAGGAAGGCCGCCAGAAGGGCGGGCACCCGGAGGTCGAGGGCTCGGTCGCGCAACCGGAGCGCCCCGAGGACTCGGTTCCGGATCCCCGCCGTACCCTCCGACGGGGTCGGCGACGACGGCGTCGCCGCGGCGGAAACGGATGACATGGCCCGTCCCGCGGGGGGCAGCGTGGCCGGAAGCGGTTCCGGGCGGGGTGACGCGACCGATCGGCCCGGCATGTCTTCACCAGGGGCGGTGACCACCCCCCGGGACCGGTTCGGCGCGGTCGTCCGCGGGGCGGGTGGATGCGGACGGAGCGGGCTCGCCTGGGGTGGCCCGGACAGAGGTCGCGGGAGGTGGAGACTTCAACGGCTCAGGCTGTGGCGCGGAGGGCGGGAACGTCGACGGCGATGCCGGTGCGGCTGTCCTGCCGGTGGCGAGGGCCTCGGCGGCGGCCGTGGACACGGTGCGGCTGTCGTCGTCGGCGAGCTCCTGCAACGCCAGCCGTGCCGCCAGGGCGAGGCCCTCGTGCCGGGTCCCCAGCAGGCGCCGCAGCTCCTCGACCGCCCCGGCACGGACCCGGGGAATGGAGCTGTCGATGACCGCCTGGAGCTCCGCCGGCAGGGGAGAGGGCACGGTGACGGGGCGGGCGCGCCGCGCGACGTAGAGATCGCCCTGCAGGTCGAACGCCCACCTGCCCGGGGTCTGACCCGGTGTCGTCTGCCGGACCTTGTCGTAGACGTAGTCGTACAGCTCGTCGATGCCGACGTAGCCGTCCTGGTCGCGGTCGGCGTCCCCGGACTCCAGCCCTTCCACGAGGGCACGGGTGAACACCGACGGCGCCTGCTCCTGGGCGTCGGCGAGCTCGGTGCCGTCGAAGGCGTACTCCATCGCGTTCGACGCCGTGATCACCACCCGGCCGCGACCGCCGAACTGCTCCTCCACGTGCACGCCCATGCCGGCGCGCGGCACCGCGCCTCGTGCCCACGCTCCCGCATAGCAGCAGTCGAGCAGCAGGATCATGCGCCTGGACCGGCTGCGGCTCATCCTGCGGCTGACGAACTCGGCCGAGACCGCGGTCGCCCCCAGGCGGTTCAGCTTGGTGGTGGGCGTGGCGAAGTACAGCTCGCCGTTGTCGTCCTTCACGCCGTGGCAGGAGAAGTGCAGCAGCAGCACGTCGTCCGGGGCGCGGTCGGTGAAGAACTCTTCGACCATCTCGCTGACCACGTGCGTGGGCTCGTTGAGCAGCGTCCGTACGTGGAAGCCGCCGATCGCCGGATCGCCGAGCACGCGGGCCAGCGCCTCCGCGTCGCGTGCGGGAGCGCGCAGCCGGCGCAGCCCCGGATCGCGGTACTCGTCGCCGGCCACGATGAGAGCGCTCCGGGTCCCGGCGGGGGCGCGAACGGCCTCATGCCGCCGCACCCAGAGATCGGTCAGCCGGCGTTGCTCACCGGACGGCACACCGGTCAGCTCGATCGCGTCGCCGTCGATCGTGAGCTTCGCCGACCGGTGCTGGTCACGGGTCAGCCAGGCCGTCACCGCGCTCACGACCGCGGCGAGCAGTTCCGTGCCCGCGAGGGAGACCACCAGGCCGCCGAGGGAGAACGACAGGACCGCCCTGGCGCCGGGTGGCGGTGGCGCCCCCCGCTCGGCCTCCGCCGCCACCACGTCGATCTCCAGCAACTCCGCACGGAGCCGGGCCGTCAGGTCCTCCAGTTCGTGGGGGTCGGCGTTCTCCTCTGCGATCTGGATGGTCAGCCGGGTCGTTTCAGCGGCCATTGCGGCTCCCTTGCACGGGCCGGTCCCTGCCGATGCAGTGTCGGCCGCGCAACCCGGGGGAGGAAACAGCGCGGTCCACTCAGCGGACCGGGTGTCAGGTGCGGCCGAGATTGCGCGTGATCTCCCTCGACGCACGCAGCACGAGTTCGGTGAGCCCGGCCGGCACCGCCGGCCGCACCGCGAGCGCGCTGACCGACGCGACGATCTCGCCGTCCGGGCGCCGGACCGGTACGGCCACGCAGCAGACCCCGGGAAGGACCTCCTGGTGATCGACGGCGACCGAACCCGACCGGCGGGCGGCCGCCTGGGCCCGCCGCCATTCGGCGAGCGTGAACCCCGGCGGCGCGGTGTCGCCGTCCGGTCTCCGCATCAGCAGCACCCGGCCCGCGGCGGTCGCCTCGGCCAGCTCGGAGCCCGGCAGGACCGGCGGCACCTCCCTGATCTCTCCCCGCGCCGCCGTGATCACCCTGATCCGGCCCTCTTCCAGCACGGTGAGGAATGTGACGGTCGTGGTCAGCGCGGACAGCAGGCGTACGGGTTCGCGGGCGGCGGCCTGCAGCCGCGGGTCGGGCTGCCACGCGGCGCCCAGGCGGGCGAGCCGCGGCCCCACGAAGTAGCGCTGCCCGTGCCGTTGCACCACGCCGAGGTTCGCGAGCTGCCGGAGCAGGCGATAGGTGGTCGCCTTCGGCATGCCGGCGTCGCGGGCGAGTTCGGACAGACCGGCTCCCTCCTCGGCCGCCGCCAGGACGTCGAGCAGGTGGAACGCCCCTTCGAGGACGCCGCGTCCGTTCAGCGTCCCGGATCGAAGCGCCGGTTCCCGGCCGGGACCGGCGCCGGCGTGGTCCCGCACGTCCATGGGAACTCCCCTCCCGAGGCGGTTACCAGGAACTCGCGGACGAGGAGTCCGCCGTTACCGCCGGGACCGCCAGAAGGGTGTCACCGGCCGGAGGGGCGGGGGAGCAGGGCGGGGCCGGGGCGCCAGTCGCCGAGGTAGCTCCCGGGGTGTGCTCGGCGGCCTGCTCGGGGTGAGCTGTGGCCGGTTCTCGGGGACGGGGATCGCGGCGCCCGGACCGACGTTGTGGAACTCGCCGAACCGCGCGTCCTGCCAGTGATACCCGGAGGTCATGTCCACGTACGGCGTGGCCGCGTCGATCGAGGAGCCCATCCAGGTCTCGCGTACGACCAGCGACGGGAGGGCGGTCGGGTCGCTGCTGGGCCGCCAGGGCCGGGCCAGGCCGAAGGACGCGTCGGCCGCGGGCCCGTTGATCACGCATCGCACCGCCAGATAACCGCGCGGGTTGGCGGCGGCGGTGCTGGGCGCGAACACGAAACCGTACGGACGGAACGTCACGTCCCTGGCCAGGGTGCTCAGCTCGCACCGTTCGAAGACGGCGGTGGCGCGGCCGAAGACGAAGTCGACGTCCCCCTCGATGTGGCACTCGCGGTAGTACTGCCGGGCGAAGGAGGCCAGTGCGCGGGTATCGGCGTACAGCGTGTCCTGGTGGCCGAGGAAGCGGCACCTCTCGAAGTACGACCGGTCGCCCATGACCTTCGCCGCGACCGCCTGGGTGCCGGTGATGTCCGGGTGGTCGGCCCGCAGCCAGTCGTTGGCGAACGTGACGTGCGCGGCGGTGAAGCCGTCGGCCTGGATCGTGGTGGTGGCGCTGCCGCTGGTGCCGTACGTGCCGCCCTCGGGCTTGGGCGTGCCGGCCGCGTTGTCGTAGACGATCACCACGTCGCGAGCGTCGCCGGTCGCCCCCAGGAAGCACAGGCCGGTCTTGGCCTGTGGCACGAGGACGGTCTCCCGGTAGGTCCCCGCCGCGATCACCAGGGTCCAGCCCACGGCGGGGGCGTCCGGGGTCGCGTCGACGGCGGCCTGGACGGTGGTGTGGTCGCCGCGTCCCCCGGCGTCGACGTAGAGCGTGCGGTCGTTCAGCCGGTGGCGGGGCGAGCCGTACCGGCCGAAGGGGAGCACGTGGGCGGCGCGTGCGGGCGACGCCACCGCGAGTCCGAGGACCGCGGCGGCTCCGCCGGCCAGCACCTGCCGCCGGCCGATCAGGGGGGTGAGGGACGACATGACGGCTCCTCTGGTCATGTATGTGAATCGATTTCCCAAATGCGAACACACTGCGAACAGCAGCACCGTAAGATCCGCCTCCGGCCCTGTCAACGACGGCCGGAAAACGGCTGGGGCGGCAGTGACAAGCCGGTGTCAAGTGATCTCCAAGTCGGATCGGACAGCATGGCCCGTCTTTCCTGAGCAACGACTTCCGTGAACAACGAAAAGGACCCCCGATGAGATGGACGGCGACGCTGCTGAGCGCCACGCTGCTCGGCAGCCTGCTGACCGCCCCTCCGGTGCTCGCGGCCCCCGCTCCCATGACGGCCCCCACCTCCACGTCGGCCGCCGCCAGGCCGGCCTCTGTCGTCAAGACGGCCGTGGCCAGGGTCAAGGCGAGCCCGGCCACGAGAACCGGCGCCTGCCCCACCACCGTGGGCTTCTCCGCCGTGGTGGCGGCCAAGGGCAAGGGAACCGTGCGCTACCGCTGGGTGCGCGGCGATGGGAGCAAGGGCGCGATCAGGAGCTTCCGCGTCAACGGTGCGCGCAAGGTGGTCGTGCGGGACCGGCAGACGTTCGACCGCAGCACCTCCGGCTGGCAGGCCGTGGAGATCCTCGGCAAGAAGGGACTGTCGGCCAAGGGCCGCTTCGACGTCCGGTGCACCGGCGCCGTCGTGATCTGGGACACCGCCCACCCGCTGCCCGCCGGGCCGGGCGCACCGCTGGTCGCCGCGGCCGCGGTCAGCGCGAGCCCGGCGACCTACCGGGGCGCCTGCCCCACGACGGTGACGTTCACGGGCACCATCCAGGTGTCGCGTACGCCCGCCAAGGTCTACTACCGGTGGATCGACAGCGGCACGGGGGAGGGCCGGCTCGAGTCGCTCTTCTTCGCGGCCGGCGGCCCGCGCAGCCGCCAGGTCACGCTCCCGCTGGCCGTGGGCAGCTCGACCGCGGGCTGGAAGGCCATCCGCATCGTCAACGCCGGCGGCCGCGACTCCGGGCGGGCCGCCTACACCGTGACCTGCACGACCACGCCGCCGACCTCGCCGAGCCCGTCGGCTCCGCCCAGCCGGTCGCCCAGCCCGTCGCCTTCGTCCAGTCCGTCCACGAGCCCGAGTCCTTCGGCAAGTCCGACGCCGCCGCCCGTGCAGACGCCGGTGCCGCGGATCACCGACCTCACGCCCGGTGACTACGAGGGCAGCTGCCTCGAGCCCGTCGCGTACCAGGCCACCGGCCAGATCTCGCTCCCGGCGGGCGCGGCGCAGAGGGTCGAGTACTGGTGGAGCCTCGACGGCTCCGCGTGGCAGCAGCAGTTCGCCGACTTCCCCGCCGGCGACCAGCCTCGCGTGCAGAACGTGTCCGCGACCTGGAGCCTCGACTCCACCCGGAGCGGCTCCCACACCATCGCGCTGCAGGCCGAAGGCGGCCCCGCCCAGCCGGCCCAGCGTACGTTCACCTTCACGTGCGTGGCCGAGGGCGGCGACGCCACCCTGACCGTCGAGTACATGCTGACGCCTCACTTCAAAGGCGAGTGCGACGGCTCGTTCCCGATGCGGGCCAGCGCGATGGTCCTGACGGACCGCGACGCCGAGGTCACGTATCGCCTGGTCGTCGACGGCAAGCCGGGCGTGCTCAGGACGGCCCAGCTCAAGCCCGGCGTGCGGAGCACGATCGGCGACTTCTGGTACGGCAACGCCAGGTCCAGCGGTTCCGGCGTCGTCCGCCTGGAGATCCTGAACCAGAACAAGCCTGTCAAGCAGGCGCCGTACAGCTGGACGTGCGTGGCGCCGGACCCGTCGCCGGGCACGGTGCAGATCACCGAGATCGAGTCGGTCGGCTACTACGGCGACTGCGTGGTCGCCCCCTACGTGACGGCTTTCGGCGAGTTCAAGGCGCCCGCGGGGACGGAGATCACCTACCGCTGGGTGGTCGACGGCGTAGCCCAGCAGACCTTCACCCACACGGTCCCCGAGGGCGGCGTGATAGGCATCCAGGCCTGGTACTGGACGCGGGCCGAGAAGACCGACGGAACCGTCAAGATCGAGGTGTTGAACCACAACAAGCCGACGGCGCAGGCGGCCTATCCCGTCAACTGCCAGGGCTGACGAAGAACCAGGGCACGCCGTTGGTCCCCCGCCGGCGTGCCCTCGGCGCACGGCCCGGCCTCGCGGGCGGCCGTGCGCCATCGCTGTAATTTGAAGTGTGGATCCACGGAGGCGGGTGCCGCGCACCGACGCCGTGCTGGCCGATCCGCGGCTGGTCGCCGCCATCGAGCGGCTCGGCCGTCCGGCGGTCAAGGACGCGGTCGCGTGCGCGCAGCAGCGGGTGCGGCAGGGCGAGATCGAACCGGAGGACGTCGCGGACGTCGCGCTGGCGGCGCTGCCGCGCCACGCCACGAGCCTCCGCCCTGTGATCAACATGACCGGCGTGCTGCTCCACACGAACCTGGGCCGTGCGCCGCTGTCCGCGGCCGCCGTCGAGGCGGTGACGGTGGCGGCGGGGGGCGACCGACGTGGAGTTCGACCTGGCCACGGGGGCGCGGGCGCGCCGGGGGCGGCGGGCGCGGTCGAGGCGCTCGCCCGGGCCGTGCCCGACGCCGGGGGCGGCCACGTGGTCAACAACAACGCCGCCGCCCTCGTGCTGGCCGCCACCGCGCTCGCCGCCGGGCGGGAGATCGTGATCAGCAGGGGCGAGCTGGTCGAGATCGGCGACGGTTTCCGCATTCCCGACCTGCTCGTGTCCACCGGCGCACGGCTGCGCGAAGTGGGCACGACCAACCGCACCGCCCTGGCCGACTACCGGGACGTGATCGGGCCGCAGACGGGGTTCGTGCTCAAGGTCCACCCGTCGAACTTCCGGGTCGAGGGCTTCACCGGCTCGGTCGAGGTGTCCGAGCTGACCGGGCTGGGGGTGCCCGTGGTCGTCGACATCGGCTCAGGGCTGCTGGAACGCGATCCGCTCCTGCCCGAGGAGCCCGACGCCGCGAGCGTGCTGCGGGCCGGCGCCGACCTCGTCACCGCGAGCGGCGACAAGCTGCTCGGCGGCCCGCAGGCGGGCCTGCTGCTCGGCCGCCGCGACCTCGTCGACCAGCTCAGGCGTCACCCGCTCGCGCGTGCGCTGCGCGTGGACAAGCTGACGCTGGCCGCGCTCGAGGCGACGCTGCGGGGCCCGGAGCCCCCCGTACGCAGGCTCTCCACGCCGACCCGATCACCCTCGGGGAGCGCGCCGAGGCACTGGTCAAGGCGCTGTGCCAGGCCGGCGTGGACGCGGCGGCCGTGCCCGCGCAGGCGACCGTGGGCGGGGGCGGAGCCCCGGGAGTGCGCCTGCCGAGCACGGCCGTGAGCCTGCCGGAACCGCTGGCCGCACCGCTGCGGCGGGGAGAGCCGCCGGTCGTCGGCCGGGCCGAAGGGGGCCGCCTGCTGCTCGACCTGCGCGCCGTGCCGCCGGAGCGGGACGGCGAGGTCCTGGAGGCCGTCCTGAAGGCGGCCGGCTGATGCACGTCGTGGCCACGGCCGGACATGTCGACCACGGGAAGTCGACGCTGGTGCGGGCGCTGACCGGGATGGAGCCCGACCGGCTGGCGGAGGAGCGGCGGCGCGGGCTCACGATCGAGCTGGGCTACGCCTGGACGACGCTGCCCTCCGGGGAGCGGGTGGCGTTCGTCGACGTGCCCGGGCACGAGCGGTTCCTCGGCACGATGCTCGCCGGGGTCGGACCGGTGCCCGCCGTGATGTTCGTCGTCGCCGCCGACGAGGGGTGGATGCCCCAGTCGGAGGAGCATCTGGTCGCGGTGCGCAC
The DNA here is from genome assembly GCF_002027145.1 of Microbispora sp. GKU 823. Taxonomy (NCBI): domain Bacteria; kingdom Bacillati; phylum Actinomycetota; class Actinomycetes; order Streptosporangiales; family Streptosporangiaceae; genus Microbispora; species Microbispora sp. GKU 823. The sequence continues at coordinate 104,291 of NZ_MWJN01000015.1, forward strand.
CCTCGGCGTACGGCACGGCCTGCTCGCCGTCACCCGCGCCGACCTGGGCGACCCCGCGCCCGCGCTGGAGGACGCGCGCGACCGGCTGGCGGCGGCGGGGCTGGGCGACGTGGAGGCCCTGGCGGTGAGCGGGCGCACCGGCGAGGGCCTGGACGGGCTGCGCGCCGCCCTCGACCGGCTGGTGGCGGCGCTGCCCGCGCCCGATCCGCGGGCCCCCGTACGCCTGTGGATCGACCGGGCGTTCAGCGTGCGCGGCAGCGGGACCGTCGTGACCGGCACGCTGCCCGCCGGGCGCGTCGAAGTGGGCGACGAGCTGGAGCTGGACGGCGAACCGGTGCGGGTGCGCGGCCTGGAGTCGCTGAAGGAGCACGTCGAGTCGGTCACCGGGGTCGCGCGGGTGGCGCTCAACCTGCGCGGGCGGATCGCGCCGCAACGCGGGCACGCCCTCGTCACGCCCGGCGCCTGGACGACGACGAGCCTGGCCGACGTGCGCGTGACGATGGCGGAGGGCGCGCGCGGACCCCTGCCCGCACGGCTCACCGCCCACATCGGCTCGGCGTCGGTGCCGTGCGAGGTGCGCCCGCTCGGCCCGGGAGACAGAGGGGGCGGCGGCCCGGCTGCGCCTGGCCCGGCCGCTTCCCCTGCACCTGGGAGACGCGCTGCTGCTGCGGGACCCGGGCCGGGGGCAGGGCGAGCTGCGGGTGCTCGCGCGGGCGACCGTGCTCGACGTGCGGCCCCCGGAGCTGCGCCGCCGGGGGGCGGCCAGGGAGCGCGCCAAGGCGCTGGCGGACGCGTCGGCCGACGCGGCCTCCCTCCTGCGTACGCACCTGCTGCTGCGCGACGGCGAGCTGGTCGCGATGGGCTGCCCGCCCGAGGGACGGCCGGTGGCCGCCGGCTGGCACGCCGACCCCGATCACTGGTCGGGGCTGTCCGCCCGGCTCCCCGAGGTCGTACGGCGGTACGCGGCCGACCACCCCCTGGAGCCCGGGATGCCGGTGGAGGCCGCCCGCCACGAGCTGGGCCTGCCCGACCGCCGGCTCGTGACGGCGCTCGTACGGCCGCCGCTGACGGTGGCCGACGGGCGGATCACCACGACGGGCCGCGTCGTGACCGGGACCGCGGGGCTGCCCGCTCCCGTCGCCCGGGCGGTGCGGGCCCTGCTTGACGACCTGGCCAAGGCCCCGTTCCAGGCGCCGGAGGCCGGGCGGCTGGCCGCGCTGGGGCTCGGGCCGCGCGAGCTGGCCGCCGCCGTACGCGCCGGGGCGCTGCTGCGGGTGGCGGAGGGCGTCGTGCTCGCGCCGGGCGCGGACGCACGCGCGGCGGCGCTGCTGGCCCGGCTGCCCAGCCGTTCACGGTCAGCCAGGCCAGGAGCGCGCTCGGCACCAGCCGGAGGGTCGCGGTGCCGCTGCTGGAACACCTCGACCGCAAGGGCCTCACCGAGCGGGTGGACGAGGTCCACCGCCGCTGCCGGCCCGCCACCGTCGAGCCGTAGCGCCCCGTGGCGGCCCGGCGCCGCTCGCGGACTCCGCGAGGGCGCCGGGCGCGTGGGAGACGCTCACGCCTCCGGGACGTCGCGCTTGCCGGCGGCGGGGTTGCCGGGGTCGACGCCGAAGCTGATGATCCGCTGCGGATGGACGCGGATGATCGGGCCGGCCAGCGGGGCGTTCGAGTCGGTGGGCTCGGCGAGCGCCTCGCCGCGCCCGCGTATCTCCAGGCACCGCACCTGCCAGGGATCGACGGACGGGACGTCGTCCACGACGAACGCCACCTTGCCGTTGGCCAGCACGTTGCGGAACTTGCGGCTGGCCGCCATGTCGCGCCCGCCGATGTCGATCGTCCCCAGCTCACGGTTGTAGCGGAACCCGACAGGGCTCACCTGGAGGGTGCCGTTCGGGTGGAGCGTGGCCAGGCGCCCGATCCGCTGGCCGTCGAGGTACTCGATTTCGCGCTCTGTGAAGATCACGGCTCATCCTAATCAAGTGGTTGATTGACATTTGTCATTCAAGCACTTGATTGGCTAGGGTGCGCGCATGGCTTCAGCAGCGCGGCGCGCACCTCAGGAGCGGGGGAAGGCGGCGGAACGGACCCGCGAGCGGATCCTGGAGGCGGCGGTCGAGGAGTTCGGCGCGAAGGGGTACGCCGGAGCCCGTACGGCCGCCATCGCGGCGCGAGCGGGGGTCAACCAGCAGCTCATCTCGTACTACTTCGGCGGTAAGCAGGGGCTCGTCGAGGAACTGCGGCGCAGGTGGGCGCGGGCGCAGCAGAGCGTGACGCCGCCCGGTGCGACGTACGCCGAGAGCGTGGCCGCCCACCTCGACGCGACGCTGGACAACCCGGACTGGTCCCGGCTCGTGGTCTGGCAGGCGCTGGGGGACAGCGCGGCCTCCGCGGGCGACGACGAGTGGGCGGCGGCGCAGCGGGCCCGGCTGCGCGAGGCCGTCGAGCGGACCCGCCGCCGCCAGGAGGAGGGCGAGATCACCGGTGATCTGGACGCCGAGTTCGTCCTGCTCGTCGCCTACGCGCTGGCCTTCGCGCCCATCGCGCTGCCCCGGATGGTCGAGGGGATCGTCGGCGTCGATCCGCTGTCGAAGGACTACCGCGAGTGGGTCGCCGGCCAGCTCGCCGCGATGACGAGAAGAGACTCATGAGCAGGATGGTCCTGTTCTCCGCCTAACGGCTCGATCGTCTAGCGGCTCGATCGCCTACCGGCCCGCCGCCGAGCGGATCGGCACGTGGCGGCCGGGCATCGAGCGCTCGGCGGTCCGGCTCGCGGACTTCGGCGTCGAGGTGTTCGGCTTCGACACGCTGCGGCGCATGGACCCCGACGGCCGCCGGGCAAGCCCCCAGCGTCCCGACTTTCACGTCCTGGCTCTGATCCGCTCCGGGCGCGGCCGGCACACGGCGGACTTCGTGGACCATCCGCTGGGTGAACGCACCGTTGTGTGGATCCGCCCCGGCGTGGTGCACCGCTGGACCGACGTCGACCGGGTCGACGGGTCCCTCGTGCTGTTCGAGCAGGACGTCCTTCCCCCGACGGGACCCGCGGCGCAGGCCGCGGCCGACGTCTTCGCCCCTGCGACCTGGCGGGCCGGCGAGGACGTCTGGCCCCTCTGCCTGGCCGCCGCCGACCACCTGGGCAGGGAGTACGCGGCCGCCCTGACGGCTCCCCAACCGGCGTCGGCGCCGATCCTCGCCCACCTGCTCGCCGCGCTCGTGCTGCGGGTGGTCCCCGAGAGGGGCTCCGCGCCGGGCTCCGACGGCCCCGAGCACGAGGTGTTCCGCCGGTTCCGGGCCGCGGTGGAACAGTCGTTCGCCACCTGGCACCACGTGGCCGACTACGCGGGCCCGCTCGGTTACACGCCCCGCACCCTCACCCGGGCCACCCGCGCGGCGGCCGGAGTGGGCGCCAAACAGTTTCTCGACCAGCGGATCCTGCTGGAGGCCGAACGGCTGCTCGCCCACACCGACCTGTCCGTCGCGCGGTGTGCGCAGCGGCTGGGCTTCGACGATCCCGCGAACTTCACCACGTTCTTCCAGCGTCAGACCGGCCTGCCGCCCAGCCGATGGCGGGACGGGCACAGCGGCCGTCACGCCCTGAGCTCGCCGCCGAGGGGAGAGGAGGGGTAGCCCGGCACCCCGCCGCGTACCCTCCACGGCTCGTGGACCAGGTCGTCGGGCAGCGACGCGAGCTCGGGGACGTAGCGCCGCACGTACTCCCCCTCCGGGTCGAACCTCCTGGCCTGCCGCAGGGGGTTGAGCGTGCGGTAGGGCCGGGTGTCGTTGCCCGTTCCCGCGACCCACTGCCAGTTGCCGCAGTTGTTCGGCATGTCGCCGTCGAGCAGCCACTCGGCGAAGTGCTCAAGCCCGGCCCGCCAGTCGATCCCGAGCCGTTTGGTCAGGTAGGAGCCGGTGACCAGGCGCACCCGGTTGTGCATCCAGCCCTCGGCGCGGAGCTGGCGCATGCCCGCGTCCACGATCGGCACCCCGGTCGCGCCCTCCCGCCAGGCGGCCTCCGCCTCCTCGTCGCGCCGCCACTCCACGTCCCTCGGCCGGTAGTCGCGCCGGCCCATGTCCGGGAAGGCGTCGACGACCTGGTAGTGGAAGTCGCGCCAGCACAGCTGCCTGACGTATTCCTCGCCGCCGGGCCGTTCACAGGCGCGGTGGACCACCTCCGACGGCGACACGCAGCCGAAGTGGAGATAGGCGCTGAGCATCGAGGTGCGCCCCGCCATCCGGTCGCGGGTCTCGGCGTAGGAGGCCAGGCCGTCGCCCACCCACCGCTCCAGCCGCCGCCGTGCCTCGCTCTCCCCGCCCCGCACGATCCCGAACGGGTCGGGGGACGCCTCGGTCAGGACGCCCGGATCGATGCCGGGCGGCAGGCGCAGGCGGTGGGGCGCGCCGAGGACCGGCCGCCTCGCGGTGGCCGACCAGGCCCGCCAGTACGGCGAGAAGACCCGGTAATGGCTCCCGCCGCCGGGTCGCAGCGCGCCGGGGGGCACCACGGTCACCCCGGGGAAGAGGCGGAACTCCAGCCGGTGGGCCCGGCACTCCTCAGCCAGGCGCCGCTCCCGCCGCCGCGCCAGCGGGCTGACGTCCTCGCTCGCCCAGATCGCCGACGCGCCCGCCTCCCCGGCCGCCCGTACGGCGTGCGCCACCGGGTCGCCATGCCGTACGACGAGGTCGCCGCCGAGCGCGCGCAGGGACGCCCGCAGGTCGTGGAGGGACGCGTGGAGGAAGTCGCGTCGGTGCCGGGCCCCGATCGCGGGGTCGAACACGAACAACGGAACGACGTGCCGGGCCACGGCGCACGCCTCGGACAGTGCCGGATGATCATGGATTCGCAGGTCTCGGTTGAACAGCACGACGACGGTCTCCACGCGTACCTCTTCGCCGCCGATCAGCCCGATGGTTGCGGCTGCCGAGTAAATCGCGAGATCGTTTCGTCGGGCGGTGGGGGCTGCTTCACGCCGAGACCGGTCGTGCGCGTCCTGTAATGCCGAAAAAGCATGGAAAGCTGGTTATTCCCCGGAAATATGAAGGCTATTCACATCGGATGTGGCGATCGGATGAAGGGCGAAAGTCGGGCACGGAAACCCTGTCGCAGCCGATGTGTCCGATGCGTGGAAAGAGAATGAAAGGCCAGGTCATCCGGCCCTCGAAGAGGAGAGGCGGGGTATGAGCCGCGACTTCTCCAGACAAGTCGGGAGACGATAACGGCGCCGCGTCTGGGCCCCTTTCGGATGACCATATCGGTGTTATTTGCGGCTTATCCTCAACTCACGATTTCTCTGGTTCTTTTCCTTCCCAACACAACGCAGTCAGTCTAAGATCTCGTTCTATGTATCGGTATGCATCAAGATTTCCTGTTAGGCAAGTGCGCAGCCTAAGTCGCAGTGATGCTCTGGCCGAACATGACGCCGTCGTCATCCTCACCCTGCCCCGGTGCGCATGAACCCGCCCGTCGGGGATGTGACGCTCGACCCCGGCCGGGGGATGGCATGGGTGGACGAGCACGGCGCGCACCTCGTCGACTACGCCTCGGGCCACCTCGAGTCCGGCCCCATGCTCGCGGCGGTGATCGCCGCGCTGGAGTCGTGCGCCGCCCGCGAACGGCCCGGGAACGTTTCAGACCGGGCCTGGCTGCTGTCCGCGCTGCGCCGTGAGGTCGCCACCGGCCCGGGGCGGGGATTCCTGCCCGGACCCGGTCCCGGCGGGCCCGACCACCTCGCGGTGCGGCGCGCGTGGCGCCTGGCGGATCCTCTGGGCGCGGAGACGCTGCTCCTGCTCTACCGCCACGAACTCCCGTTGCGGGATCTCGTGTACGTGCTCGCCCTGCCGCTGAAGGAGGCCGGCAGGCTCATCGCGCGCACCCAGGACGTGGTGGAGATCCTCGTGAGCGGGCTGGACGGCCTCGCCCGGGGCCGCCCGATCTGCCCGGAGATCGCGCCGCTGGCCGCCGCCGTCTTCCCGGACGAGCACGGCGAGGCGGCCGACTTCGGCGCCGCCCGTACGGCGCTGCTCCGGCACATCGTGACGTGCGTGGTGTGCAAGCGGCCCATCAACATCCGATACACCGTTCCGCAGATCCTCTCCCGCCCCCCGGTCGCCGATCTCACGCCCGAGACCAGACAGCGACTCCTGGACGCCCTGGACAGGGCCCGGCGCACTCCGGCGGAGCGGACGGGCCACCGGCCTCCCTCGTCGTTCGGCATGCCGCTGTCCGCTCCCGTGGGCACCGCGCCCGTTCCTGCCACCCCCGCACCGGCGCTTCCCGCGTCGCCTCCGGCCGTCCCGCCGTCGGCGCCGCCCGACTCCGGCCTGTCTCCGGTCGTGTCCGGCGAGGAGTCCCGCCCGCCGTCCCGGGAGGACCGGGAGGCCGGGGAGGACCGGGAGGACACCGGACCCGGCCGCCTGCTCCGGCCCGCGCAGCCGGAAACGCCGCGCCCTGCCGGCACAGCGGCGGATGCCGTACCCGAACTGCCGGAGCGCCCGGTGCGGGCCTTCTCGCAGGAGGACACCCAGCCGAGCCTGCCGTGGCCGTCCGGGACGCCGAAGTCACGCGGCACGCAACGGCCCAACCCGTTCCCCGGGCCGTCGAGCGCGAGCCGATCACCCGGGTCCCGGGGCGCGACCCGATCGCCAGGGTCGCAGGGGACGGGCTCGCCCGGGCCAGTCGGGCCGATTGGGTCAAGGGGGTCGCTTGGGTCCCCCGGGCCGGCTGGATCGTCTGGGCCGGTTGGATCCGCTGGGCCCGCTGGATCGGCCGGGTCTCTCGGCTACTTGGGCGCGGCCGGGGCGGCGCGGGGGGCGCACCCGGCCTCCGGAGAGGCCGCCGAACTGCCCCCCGGGCAGGACACGCCTCTCTACAACGCGTTGCTCTCGCAGATCAGGGCCAGGGAGGCCCCGGCGCACGCAGCCGAGGCGGTCCCCGCCCCCGCGCACGTCCCCGATACCGCCGACGCGGTCGGAAAGGCCGACCTCACCGACCGGCCGGTCGCCGGTGCGCAGATCAGGATCATCGAGGTCCTGGCCCGGGTCGGCACGCTCCTTCGGGCGACCGCGTTACGGATCGTCATCGTCGTCATCGCGGGGGCCGCCGGGACCGTGACGGGGATCAACCTCTTCGCTCCCGCCTCCCAATCCCAGAAGGGATCGCTGGAGGCGAGCGTCGCGCAGGCGTCCGCCAATCCCACGGGGACGGGCGCGAACCCGTCGGCGACCGGACGGACGGACGGCGCGGCGGTGGGCGGCACCACGACCGGTGGGACCGCGGCGGGTGGTGCGGCGGCGGGCGAGGGCGCCACGAGCACGGCTTCGGGCACGCCGCAGACCACGGTGACCGCGACCGCCGCCGGAGGCGCCGCGCAGCCCGGCGGACAGAGCACCGCGGCCGGAGGCGGTGCGCAGCCTGGCGGACAACAGGGCACCGCGGCCGGGGGTGCCGCGCAGCCCGGCGGACAGGGCGCCACCTCGGACACTCCCGCATCCCCCGGTGCCTTCCTGATGGGGAACTGGGGCGTGCAGGCGCCGTCCGTCATCACACTCGACGCGTTCGGGAGGGGCACCATCACTCTCTCGACGACTTCCGGAAAACCCGTGAAATGGCGGATATCGGCGCCCGGCCTGGTGGTCGAGCCGTCCAGTGGAACGCTCAAGCCCGGGCACACCGACGTGCTCACCGTGCGCGCGTTGCGCGTCCGCTACTGGTGCGGGGTCCCCTCGCCCGTGACGGCGCCGCTCGAACTGCACGGCCCGAAGGGCAAACGCACCGCCACCGTGCGATGGAGCACCTGCTGACCGCCCCTGTTTCCTCCCGTCCTCGGTGAAAGGACCCGCCCATGACCGAGATCCGCACCCCGGTGCCCACTCCCGCCGAGCAGTTCCCGGAGAGCGTGCCTCTCACGGCCGAACACTTGTTGACCAACCGCCGCATCGAGCCCACCGGCGGCTGGCGGCGGCTCGTCTACCAGCTCTCCGGCGGCCGGATCATCCCGTCGGAGTCGGCGGCGGAGCTGGAACGGCGCACACTGATCGCCCAGGCCCAGACGCCCGTCGCCAGCGGTCACCACAGGATCGCGGTCATGAGCCTCAAAGGCGGGGTGGGGAAGACCACGACGACGGCGGCGCTGGGCAACACGCTGGCCTCGCTGCGCGGTGACCGGGTGATCGCCATCGACGCCAACCCCGACCGGGGAACGCTCGGCATCAAGGTCAAGTCGGAGACCGCGGCGACGATCCGGACTCTGCTGGCCGAGGCGCCGCACATCGTCCGGTACGCCGACGCCCGCGCGTTCACCTCGCAGTCGTCCGCCCGGCTGGAGGTGCTCGCCTCCGACACCGACCCGGCCGTCAGCGAGGCGTTCAACGCCGAGGACTACCGTACGGTCGCCAATCTGATCGAGCGCTACTACTCGATCTGCATCACCGACTGCGGCACCGGGCTCCTGCACGGCGCCATGGGCGCCACGCTGGAGCTCGCCGACCAGATCGTGCTGGTCACCATGGTGGCGGTGGACGGCGCGAGCTCGGCCGCCGCGACCCTCGACTGGCTCACCGCCCACGGCCACGGCCACCTCGTCAAGAACGCCATCGTCGTGCTGAACGCGGTCGAGCCGAAGTCAGACGTGGACGTCGACCTGCTCGAACGCCACTTCGCCGGACGCTGCCGCACGGTGGTGCGGGTGCCGTTCGACCCGCATCTGAAGGAGGGCGCGGAGGTCGACCTGGCGAGGCTGCGGCCCACCACCCGCGGCGCGTACCTGCGCCTCGCCGCGGCCGCCGGGCAGGCGTTCTCACAGCGGCCAGACCGGAGCAAGTAGTGGGACCGGTCATCCCCGATCCGGCGCTCGACTGGGACCTGGGACCGCCTCGGCGGTGGGATCCCCGGCACCTGATCGTCGCCATCACGGGGGTCGTCACGGTCATCGCCGTCGCGGTGATCGTGCTGCAGACCCGGCACACCGAGGCGCCGTCCACGCCGGCGCGCGTCACCGCGCCGTCGGTCGCGCTGGCGGCGCCCGCCGGTCACGAGGGCGACGGAGGCTACCCCGTGAGCTTCCCCCACACCGAGGTCGGGGCGGCGTCCGCCGCGGCCGCCGCCCTGGAGGCCGCCTGGACGCTCGACGTCGGTCAGGCGGAACAGGCGGCCGCGCTGTACGCCCCGCCGGACCAGCGTGAGGCGGCGCGCGAGGGTGCTCGCGACGCCGTACGCGGCTGGCGGGAGACCCTCGGCCTTCCCCCCGAAGGCGACCTCCCCGCCGGGGCGGCTCTGCGGACGCAGACGATCGGCGTCCAATGGAAGGTCCGCTCCGAGGACCAGGTGCAGGTCTCCGTCCTCGTGCAGGTGACGGCGACCACGGGTGCCGGTGCCACCGGACCCGTCTACTCCAGCCCATACGCCATGAGCCTGCTGATGGCGTGGAAACCCGATATGCGCGGTGCGGACAAGGGCGACTGGGTCAACATCCCCGACCCGACGCCTCCGTCCGTACCCGCAGCCGCTCTCCCAGGGACGCCCGAGTTCGCCGCGGCGGGCTGGAAGTCCCTCATCGGTCCCCGGCCCACTCCCTAGATCGAGGAAGAGCCCCTCAATGACCCCCCCGAATGTCCTCCCGGCGTGCCACCCTGGTCTCCGGCCTGCTCCTGGCCGCGGTATCCGCCACCGGCGCGCCGTCGTCGCGCAGCCCTGGGCCGCCGCGGCCGAGCCCGGCCTGGCACGCCCCCCCACCCGATAGAAGGCGCAGCCCCCCCTGGCCGCCGCCCACCTCCCAACGACCCCGCGGACGCCTCGTCGGATTCCTCGTCGTCGGGCGGCTCCGGCGGCGCGGGTGACAGCGCGGATCGACGGCTCCGCGAACGCACCGGGCGACGCCGCGCCCGACACTCAGGCAGTGGACAAAACCGGCTCCGGTTCCTCCGGAGGCTCGTCCGGCACGGCCCATGAGTCCTCGGAGAGCTCCGGCGGTGCGTCGGGTACGGCGCAGGACTCGTCCGATAGCCCGAGTGATTCGTCCGGTTCGACGCCCGACGACTCCTCCGACGGCGCCGCGAACGAACCCGCCAACGAATCCGACGACGCCGGGGACGCGCCGGGCGGTGCCGGGCCCGGCACACAGGCGGCGAACAAGGCCGGGTCCGGTTCATCCGGAGGCTCGTCCGGCACGGCCCATGAGTCCTCCGGCAGTCCCTCCTCCGGCAGTCCCTCCTCCGGCCAGTCCCTCCTCCGGCAGTCCCTCCTCCGGCAGTCCCTCCTCCGGCCA
>NZ_MWJN01000150.1:0-16262 GCF_002027145.1 Microbispora sp. GKU 823
ACCTTGCCTGCGACGGGGGCGGCCGTGGGCGTGGACATGGGTGTGGCATCGCTGGTGACCACCAGCGACGGGGACCCACTGGCCAACCCGCGCCACCTGAAGGCGTCGGCGGGACGTCTGGCGGCGGCCCAGCGGGCTCTGGCCCGCAAGAAGCGGGGGTCCAAGCGGCGGCGTAAGGCGGTGGCGAGGGTGGCGGCGCTACACGCGAAGGTCCGCCGCCAACGTCTTGATACCGCGCACAAGCAGGCGCTCGCGCTGGTCCGCGCGTATGACGTGATCGTGCATGAGGACCTGCGGATCGCGAACATGACCCGCTCGGCCTCGGGCACGATCGAACAGCCAGGGCGGAACGTCGCGGCCAAATCCGGGCTGAACCGGAGCATCCTGGACGCGGGTTGGGGGGTGTTCCTGCGGGTCCTCGCGTACAAGGCTGAAAGCGCCGGTCGCGAGCTGATCGCAGTTGATCCCCGCAACACCTCCCGCACCTGCTCGCGGTGCGGGCACTGTGCGAAGGACAACCGCATCACCCAGGCCCGGTTTCGATGCCAGGCGTGCGGCCACGAGGCGCACGCTGACGTGAACGCGGCCAAGAACATTCTCAGGGCAGGGCTTGTCCTTCGCGACGCTGCGGAAGCGGCCTAGCGAGAAGCCGCTCCCTGCAGGGAGCGGAGGAGTCACCGACAGCCCGTAGGCCACGCAGAACATCAGGATCGGGATGCTCGGCTCGATGGACCCGGTCGGCGTGAAGCCGAGCAGCCCGGACAGATGGCCGTCCTGGAAGACGAACACCAGCCCACCGAACATCACCGACAGGCTCAGCAGATTGAGCGCCGACGCCTTCAACGGCGCCACGACGCTGCCGGTCATGACGAAGAGCACCGCGAACCGCGAGACCGTGCCAGAACCCGCTGCGCTCGACCCGGGCGGAACCGGCACGGGCGACTCCGTGGCCCAGCAGGGCGAGCGCGGCCGGGAGCGCGACGGTCGCACCGGCCACCACGGCGACCACGACCGCGACCCCCGCGTACGCGAACGAGCGCAGGAACGGGAAGGGGAAGGCGAACAGCACCGACAGCGAGGCGGCGGCAGGCGCGCGGCGAACGGCGGATGAGCGAGATCCTCGACGCGGCGGCGGCGGTGTGGTGGCGGCGGCCTCCGAGGAGGAGCGGGCTGCCGAGGTGCGCGAACTGAAGAAGGTCCTGCGCGGCTATCTGGCCCCGCTGGACGGTTGATTCCCCGGCCCGAGCGGGGGCATGGTGATCGGATGACCAGCGATGAGGTACGCGACGGAGTCACGCTGACCAACCTCGACCAGCCCCTGTTCGACGGCGCGGGCGCGACCAAGCGCGACCTGGTCGACTATCTGGACGCGGTCCGCGACCGCGTCATCCCGGTGCTTCGCGACCGGCCGCTGTCCGTGGTGCGGGTGCGGCAGGGCCAGGCGCCGTTCATGCAGAAGAACGTGCCCTCCTACGCGCCGGACTTCGTGCGGACGGTCACCCTCTGGGCCGAGTCGTCGCAGCGGCGGGTGTCGTACGCGCTGTGCGACGACCGGCGCACGCTGCTGTGGCTCGCCAACCAGAGGGCGGTGGAGTATCACCCCGCCCTCGTCCACGCCGGCCACTGGGACCGTCCCACCCATCTCGTGCTCGACATCGACCCGCCGTCGGCCGAGGCGTTCCCGCAGGCCGTCGCCGCCGCCCGCCTGGTCGGCCGGGCGCTGGCCGACTCCGGCCTGTCGGGGGCGGTGAAGACCAGCGGCGCCAAGGGCCTGCACGTGTTCGTGCCGCTGGAGGCGCACACGACGGAGGACGTCGCCGCGGCCACCCGCGCGCTCGGCGTACGCGCAGAACGCCTCGACCCCGCCCTCGCCACGACGGCGTTCATCCGGGAGGACCGCGGAGACAGGGTGTTCCTCGACTCGACCCGGTCCGGCGGGGCGACCGTTGTGGCGGCCTACAGCCCGCGCGTACGGCCCGGCGTCCCGGTGTCGTTCCCCGTGGCCTGGGACGACCTGGACCGGATCACCCCCGGCGACTTCACCCTGCACACGGCGGCGGGGTTGCTGCGGGACGCCGATCCCTGGGCCGCGCTCATGCCGGAGCCGCAGCGGCTGCCCAGCGACCTGATCGAGGAAGGCCACACGATCCCGGTCGCCCGTGTCCAGGCCATGCACGAGGGCAAGCGCCGCGCCCGCGCCCGCCGCGCGACCTCGTGAGCCAGGTTGGCGACAGGGTGTTGCTATAGTTCGCGACATGCCGTCGCCAACCTCGCGCCAGAGCTGGATCCCCCTCGTCGTGCTCGCCACGGGCGTGTCGATGGTCGTCATCGACGCCACGATCGTGAACGTGGCGGTGCCCGCGATCATCGCCGACCTGGGCCTCGGCGCCACCGACGTGGAGTGGGTCAACTCGATCTACTCGCTGATGTTCGCGGCGCTGCTCATCCCGTTCGGCCGGGCCGGCGACCGGTACGGCAGGCGCCGCCTGTTCGCCCTGGGTGTCGCGGTCTTCCTGCTGGCCAGCGTGCTCGCGGCGATGTCGGTGAACGGGCCCATGCTCATCGGCGTCCGAGCCGTGCAGGGGGTGGGGGCGGCGATGGCCGTCCCGATGACCCTCGCGATCATCAACCGCGTCTATCTCGGCCGTCAGCGGGTGATCGCCTTCGCGGTGTGGGGCTCCATCATCGGCGGCATGGCCGCCGTCGGCCCGCTGGCGGGGGGCTGGCTCGTCACCGAGCACGGCTGGCGGGCCGCGTTCTGGGTCAACCTGCCCATCGGCGCGCTGCTCCTGCTCGGCTCGCTGCGGGTGCCCGAGTCGCGGGACGGCCACGCGGCGGGCGGCGACCTGGCCGGACTCGTCCTCGCCGTGCTCGGTACGACCGGCGTCGTCTTCGCGCTGATCGAGGGCCAGAAATACGGCTGGTCGGAGCCGCGGCGGGCCGCGGACCTGTTCGGCCTGCGGTTCGAGAGCGTCTCCCCCGTGCCGTTCGCCTTCGGCATCGGCATCCTCGCGCTAGTCGCCCTCGTCGTACGCGAACGACGGCGCGTGCGCGCCGGCCGGCCCGTGCTCGTCGACCTGACGCTGTTCGAGCTGCCGAGCTTCCGCTACGGCGCGATGGCGGCGGTGATCGTGGCGCTCGGCGAGTTCGGCATGATCCTCGTGCTGCCGCTCTTCCTGCAGTCCGCGCTCGGCTACACCGCCTTCCGGGCCGGCCTCGTCATCGCCGCGCTGGCCCTCGGCACCTTCATCGCGGGCGGGCTGGTCCCCCCGCTGTCGAGGACGTTGTCCCCGCGGACCATCGTGCGGATCGGCCTGGGCATGGAGGCCGTCGGCGCGGCCGGCATCGGCCTGTCCCTCGCGCCGGACATGGGCGCCTGGCGGCCCGTGCCGTGGCTGCTCCTCTACGGCGCGGGCATCGGCTTCGCCACCGCGCAGCTCACCGGCGTCCTCATGGCCGACGTGCCGGAGCGCCTGTCCGGCGGCGCGTCCGCGCTCCAGAGCACGGTCCGCCAGCTCGGCGCGGCGCTGGGGAGTCGCCATCCTGGGGCGGGGTGCTGGTGGCCGGGCTCGGCTCGGCCGTCGAGCGCGGGCTCGCCGACCGGCCCGAGCAGGTCCGCACGAGTGCCGCGCGCGCGGTCGAGGAAAGCGCCGGCGCCGCCATCCCCGCGCTCCGCGACCCGGTGATCCACGCGGCGGCGGTCGAGGCCGCCGGCGAGGCGACCCGCAGGGTCACGTTCATCACGGCGCTGGCGCTGCTGGCCGGGGTCGGCGTCACCCTCCTGCTCCCCCGCACGCCGGTCGTGAGGGACGAGTCGCCGGAGCCGGTCGCGGCGGGCGGGCCGGATACTGGAGGTCGCGACCCGGACATGTAGGACCCTGGAGGGGAGATGCCGAGGATCAGCGCGGCGACCGTCGCGGATCACCGGGCCAACCAGCACGCCGCCCTGCTGGAGGCGGCGCGGGAGATCCTGGCCGCCGAGGGCGTGCACGCGCTCACCCCGGCGGCCGTCGGCGCCCGGATCGGCCTGGCCCGCTCCAGCGTCTACCGCTACTTCGCCTCCACCGCCGACATCCTGGCCCAGCTCGTGGAGGACGCCTTTCCCCGCTGGTCGGCCCGGCTGCGCACCGCCATCGCCCCCGCCGCCGGCCCGGACGGTGCGCTGCCCGCCAGGATCCGCGCGTACGGCAGGGCCGCGCTCGACTTCGTCGGCAGCCCCGACTACGCGCTGATCCCGGCGCTGCAGGCGATCGGGCTGCCGGGCGAGTGCCGGGTCCGGGTGGACGAGCTGCACGGCGAGCTGATCGCCCCGCTCGCCGACGCGCTGCGCGAGGCCGGGGCCGACCATCCGGCGCTGCGGGCCGAGCTGGCCTGGGGCGTGCTCCGGGCAGGGGCCCGCCGCCTCATGCCCGACGCGGCGGCGCATGATGCGGAGCCCGTGCACGCGGACGAGATCATCGAGATCACCCTCGACGTGCTCACCCGCGCCCTGCACTGATCTCCACGAGGCGTATGGCCAGGAAGAGGGCACGCGGGGCGCTGGGCAAGTCGTCGTGGCCGCGGGCGTGGTACTACACCGCTCATCCCGCTGACACTCACCGCATGGCTGTCACCTTGTCGGCACGCAGAGTCTCCGTACGGGTTCTGAGCGTCGCGCGCAGCGAATCGGCCTCAGCGTCGGCCTTGGCTCCGTCGGCCCCTCTGTTCAGCTTGTAGGAGACCACGATGTCGTCGAGAAGACTCGTCTCCACTCCGTCGGCCAGCAGCTTGCGATACAGATCGCGGTACTGCTCCTCGTAGATCTTCTTGAGGGCCGGCGTCTTGAGAAACCTCTCCTTCAGCAGATGGCCCATGCGCATCATGCCCGGACCGCCCCCACCGTCCTGCCGAGGCCCGTCCGGCGCTGGGAAGCCCTGCGGCGGACGTCCCTGCTGCTGGACGTTCGGCTCCTGCCCGTCCTGCGGCCGGCCCCCCCGGGCCGCCCCCGCCGGGGCTCATGGTGACGGTCTCGCCCGCCCCGGTCGTGGCGTCCCCGGTGAAGGCGAAGTTCAGATCCCACGTGACGACGGTGAACCTCTTGGTGCCGAGGTCGTACCACAGGTAGTAGTTGCGCCCCGGACCGCTCATGTCGTCGAAATTGGTCATCAAGTTCTGGAGCGCGAGGTAGCGGGCGAACGACGGCACGTTCACGCGGTCGGCGAGATGGGCGGCGAACTCGGCGTCGGAGGACTGCTCCACCCACCTGATCAGGTCGATGACGGGTTGGAGGTCCTTACCGCCGATCTTGTTGATCTGCTTGAAGTCGGCCGTGTACTCGGTCTGGTCCTCCCCCTTGTAGGTGAAGGTGCTGCTGGCCAGCGACTTGTAGAGGACTCCGTTTCCGAGGCGTTCGGCATAACCCTCGTCGAGATATTCGATGAGGAGGCGCGGCGCGGAGCCGCGGCCGTTCACCTCGAAGGAGCTGTAGGCGTAGCGCTGGCTGGGCTCGCCGGCCGCGCTGACCGTCGAGATGGCGAGCGCCTCGTTGAGCAACGTCGTGGACTGCATGGCGGCGGGCCGTACGGCGACCTGCGTGTGCCCTTGGTAGCGGCGGCCCTCCACGAACTCGTCGAAGCTGATCAGCCATGGCAGGTTCTCCGGTTCCTCCGCCTTGAGCGAGGAACCGAACATGCCGCCCGCGCCGGGTGGCCGGCGATCCTGCGCCGCCGCCCCGCCCGGCCCCTGACCATTTCGCTCCTGCCCCTCCGGTCCCTGGCCGTTTCGCTCCGGCCCGTCCGGCCCCGGGAAACCTTCCCCGGGCCGCACGCCGTCCGGCAACCGCATGCCTTCCGGCGGCCCGCCGGCGGGAACTCCCCTCCTGCGGGACTCGCCCTTCCAGGTCAACCCGGACAGGGTGGAGTTTCCCTTGAGCCTGACGCCCACGCTGGGGATATGGGTGCCGTCGATGGTCAGATCGGCTTCGACGTACTTCTTCTCGCCCTCCTTGAAGTACTCGGTCAGCATGTCCTCGTACGCCTGGTCGGTGAAGGTGATCTTCACATCGTGCGGAACCGAGGTGTCGAACAGCTCCTTGGTGCCGATCAGGTTGGTCGTGACCGTGTCGGCCGACGCGGCCTGCGTGGCGGTGATGTAGGGGCGGATGGTCCCGCTGCCGAAGACGCCCGCGCAGACCGCGAGGAACGCCGCGCAGACCGCGACCAGCTTCCAGTTCTGCCTGAGCCGGACCGGCACCCGATGCTTGAGCTGACCCATCGCCGGCTACAGGTCGGTCTGGTCGTATCCGGTCAGCACGGTGACCGACTGGCCGTGGTTGCGTTCGCGCAGGGCGCCGATCACGTCCGCCGGCTCGCTGCCCTTCTTCATCTTGACCGTGTACATGAGCTCGGTGAGCGCGCCCGCCCTGATCGACTCCATGCTGACCAGCTCGAACTCGTCGGTGTGGCGGATCAGCACATCCTGGATCGCGTGGGTGTAGTCCTCGTCGGAGGGCACCTGCACCTTCACCACCTGGCGCCGTATGTTGAGCGCGAACCAGTTGAACCGGTGCATGACCATGATGATCAGTGAGATCGCCACGGCCGCCACCACGGCCAGCAGGTAGAAGCGGGTGCCGACGGCCATGCCCACGCCCATCACCAGGAAGATGAAGCCCACGTCCCTGGTCTCCTTGATGGCGTTGCGGAAACGCACCACCGACAACGCACCCACCAGCGCGAACGCGCGGGCGATGTTCGAGCCGACCACCAGCATGATGAGCGAGATCAGCATGCCCAGGATGACCAGCGTCTGCACGTACGACTGGCTGTAGGACACGTTGCGGTGGGTGGCCCGGTACACCCAGCCGATCATGGCGCTGAGCGCGAACGACAGCGCCATCGCGAGCGCGATGTCGGCGACGCTGAACGTCCCGGACAGATCCTGGAAGGAGAGGTCCATGGGGGGTCATGCCTCCGTGAGCAGGGTCGACCGGTCGAGGTCGTGATCAGGGATGTGAAAGATGGAGCGTGGGGCCAGTCCGTACGCCTCCACGCTCTGGCAGTACTTGGAGACCCGCACCACCTGCAGGTCGCGGCGGGCGGTCAGGTCGGTCAGCCAGTACGGCACGCGCTCGTTGGCCTTGACCTCCACGATGGACTTTCCCGCGGGGACGATGAGCCGGTTCTCGGCGTCGGCGGCGAGGTGGAAGTCGCGGTCCCGGCCCCGGATCCGCTGGTCGAACGTGACCCGCAGACCCAGGTCGGCGTCCCGGCCCACGTAAGCGTGGCGCTGGTAACCCGTGATCGCGGTCGGTCGCAGGTCGAGCCGGCACACCAGGTCGAGCACCTCCTCCAGGAAGGCGCGCTGGCCGGGCTCGTGCTCCACCATCTCTCGCCGGTCGCACAGGCGCAGCGCGTCCCGGTACGGCAGGCGCACCCTGCGCTTCTGGGTGACCCGGTTGACCCGCTGTTTGATCTCCACGAAGACGGGCGTGTCCTCATCCACCGTGAAGCGGTCGCCGTAGTGCCGCACCCGCAGCTTCCTGCGGAATTTGAGCCCCTCGATCTTCTCCCAGTAGAACCGGAGCTGTCTGGTGTCGTAGTAGACACTCCAGATGCCGTAGCCGCGGTCACCGCTGTGGGTGTCCCGGTCGAGCCGCCGCTCGATCTCCTGCCTGAGTTCGGCCGCCGCGGCCGTGTCGACGAGGTATTTGATCTCGTAGCGGTTGAAGGCGTGCAGTTTGCCCGGTGCGCGCAGCCGGTGGCCCACTTCGTCGGGCACCACACCGTTCCCCTCGGGAATCCCGGCGGACGCCTGCGTCTCCATGGCCCCCTGGGCTGGGGAGACAGCGCGTTTGCGGAGCCTTTGCAGCATGTTCCTCCTTCCGTGTCAGCCCACATCTGACAGCAGGAAGCTGGGAACAATGTGTGAATGCGAGGCGAATGGAAGGTGAACCGGAGGTGCGGTCAGCCGTCCGCCGGGTGATGGCGGGGCAGCAGGACCCGGAAGGTCGTGCCGTCGCCGACGCCGCTCGTCACCTCGATCCTTCCGCAGTGCGCCTGCACGAGGGCCGCGGCGATGGCCAGGCCCAGCCCGTTGCCCCCGTCGCCGGTGCGGGAGCGCGAACGGCTCGCATCGGCCCGGTAGAAGCGGTCGAACACGTACGGCAGGTCGCCGGGGTCGATGCCGGCCCCGTCGTCGTGGACCTCGACGACGGCCGCCTCGGCGTGGAAGGCGGGCCCCGAGCCGGCGTGCACACGCCCCTCGGCGGGAGGCCCGGCGGCGGCGCGGCGGGACACGGTCACCCGCACGGGAGTCCCCTCGGCCGTATGGGTGATCGCGTTCGCGACGAGGTTGGCGATGACCTGGTGGAGGCGATGTTCGTCGCCACGGACGAACACCGCCTCGTCGCAGAGCGTCAAGTGGATCGGCCGATCGCGGTCACGGGCCCGGGCGGCGTGGACCACGTCGCCGCCAGCACGTGCAGGTCCACCGTGGTCGTCTCCAGGGTGGGTCGCTCGTCGAGACGGGCGAGCAGCAGCATGTCCTCCACAAGCACGCTCATGCGCCGCGCCTCGCCCTCGATGCGGCCGAGCAGTCGTTCGGCCACGGGGTCCCCGGCCGCCTGACCGTGGTGGTACAGCTCGGCGAAGCCCCGGATCGAGGTCAGCGGGGTGCGCAGCTCGTGAGAGGCGTCGGCCACGAAGTGGCGCAGCCGTTGTTCTGACCGCTCTCGTTCGCGCAGCGCGCACGCCAGGCGTTCCAGCATCGTGTTGAGCGCCCGGCCCAGCCGTCCCGTTTCGGTGCGCGGGTCCTCGTCGCCGACCCTGCGGTCGATGTCGCCGGCGGCGATGGCGTCGGCCGTCCGCTCCATCTGGGTCAACGGGCGCAACCCGAGTCGTACGACGGTGGCGGCGACGGCGCCGAGCAGCGCCAGCACCAGCACGCCCGCCGCCGCCTCGATGACCAGCATCTGCCGGACCGTCGCCCGGTTGGACTCCAGGGACATCCCCACCGTGACCCGGTTGCCGTCCGGCAGTCTCGTCACCAGCACGCGCCACTGCTCCGACCCGCTCCTGCCGTTCACGGTGACCGGGCCCCGGGGAACGTCCCTGATCATTTCGGCAGGAACGGCCGGCGCCGTCGCGGCGTCGGCCGGGAGGTCGCGTAGCAGGGCCCCGGAGGCGCTGTAGAAGATGACGTGAAACTGCGTCGGCAACTCCATGCTCGGCGGAGCGGCGGGAACGGCCGGCGGCGCCGGAGGGTGCCGGGCGAAGCCCTCGGCGAGCTCGGTGAGCTGGTGGTCCACCCGGGACAGCAGCGACCGGTCCAGCAGCAGCACTCCGGCCACGGCGAAGCCCGCCAGCCCCGCCGCGCACAGGCCCAGCAGGGCCGCCAGCAGACGGTGCCGCAGTGGCCAGGCGGTCCTCACCCGGGTCCCTGCAGGCGGTAGCCAACACCCCGCAGGGTGTGGATCAGCGGTGGCCCCTCCACATCGATCTTGCGTCTGAGGTAGCTGATGTAGGACTCCACGATCCTGCTGTCACCGTCGAAGTCGTAGTCCCAGACCCGGTCGAGGATCTGCGCCTTGCTGACGACCCGCCCGGCGTTGATCATCAGGTAGCGCAGCAGGCTGAACTCCGTCGGCGACAGATGGATCACCCGCCCGGCCCTCCGAACGCTGTGGGCCTGCTCGTCCAGCTCCAGGTCGGCGTAGCGGAGGACGCCGTCATCGACCTCCTCGGCCGCCGGCCGGATCCGGCGCAGGATCGCCCGCAGCCGCAGGACCACCTCGTCCAGGCTGAAGGGTTTGGTGACATAGTCGTCCCCGCCCGCGGTGAGGCCGGCGATGCGGTCGGCCACCGCGTCCTTGGCGGTGAGGAACAACACCAGCGGGCTGTCGGCGGCCTCACGCAGCCGGCGCGCGATCGTGAACCCGTCGATGTCGGGCAACATCACGTCGAGCACGATGATGTCGGGCCGCTCGCGCGCCACCTCCTCCAGGGTCTGCCAACCGTTCGCCGCGGTGCGTACGGCGAAACCGTGGAGCTGGAGCGCCTCGGACAGCAGGTCGCGGATACCGGGTTCGTCGTCGACGACCAGCACGCTTGCTGGGGAGTCGGTTGCGTGCACGAAGCACAGTTCTACGACCACACCGATAAGGAGGCGGTTAGACGCGTGCGGAGCGCCGCGTCTCGGCCGTGGCCCGCTACCGGATCAGTCCGCGGCGCTACCGGCCTCACGGCTTGCGGGCGACGGCTCCCAGGATGCCGGAGTCGCCCGGGTCCGTCGGCACCTCCCAGGGGACGTCTGGCCGCCACGCCTGCACGGGGACCAGGCCAGGCTCCAGGATCTCCAGCCCGTCGAAGTACGACGTGATCCGCGCCAGCGACCGGCCCGCCAGCCCGCCGGAGGAGGTCGCCGAGTAGACCTGCTTGCTCGCCTCGACGACCTCCTCCCGGATGTCGCCCTTGTAGATGTGCGAAAGCACCAGGTGGCCGCCCGGGACCAGCCGTTCCCGTATCTCCGCCACGATGCGGGCGGCGGTCTCGTCCTCGGTCACGAAGTGCAGCACCGAGACCAGGAGGACGGCGAACGGCCGGGTGAAGTCGATGTGGGCCCGCACCGCGGGGTCGTCGAAGATGGCGCCGGGGTCGCGCAGGTCACCGCTCATGACCATCGTGTCCGGGTTGTCGGCCAGCAGCGCCCGCGCGTGGACGAGGACGACCGGGTCGTTGTCCACGTACACGACCCTCGAGCCCGGGGCGTGCCGCTGCGCGACCTGGTGGACGTTCTCCTGCGTCGGCAGCCCGGCGCCGATGTCGACGAACTGGGTGATGCCCGACTCGGCCAGGTGCCGTACGGCGCGGCCGAGGAAGCCGCGGTTCTCCCGGGCGATCTCCCGCCCGTCGTTGCCCATCTGCCGGCCGATCGCGAGCATCTTCTCGGCGGCCTCCCGGTCGGCCGGGAAGTTGTCCTTGCCGCCCAGGTAGTAGTCGTACATCCGGGCGACGCTGGGGACGGTGGGATCGATGCCCGCCGGTGCCTGTCCGAAGTCGTCCATGCGTCCGCTCCTCGCCGATGGGATCGCTCCCACGGATTCTATGGCCTTGATGATCTTCCCTTGAGATTCATCCGCGGGCAATGGGGCAGCGGCACGCCGACGATCTCAGGAGGACGCATGACGCCACGCATGACCCTGACGGCGGCGGTGCTCAACGCACCCGACGCACGCGAACTGGCGGTCTTCTACCAGCGGCTGCTGGGCTGGCCGATCGACCAGGACGAACCCGGATGGGTGACGTTGCGCCCGCCCGGCGGCGGGACGGGCCTGTCGTTCCAGACCGAGAAGCTGTACGAGCGGCCCGTATGGCCCGCGGAGCCCGGGGAGCAGCAGATGATGCTCCATCTGGACATCGAGGTGGACGACCTCGGCACGGCCGGGGCCCACGCCGTCGAGGCGGGCGCGACCCTCGCCGACCACCAGCCGCAGGACGACGTGCGGGTCTACCTCGATCCGGCGGGGCACCCGTTCTGCCTCTGGGTCAAGACGGGCTGACCGCTTCCCAGATGATCTGGCGGCGAGGACGACGGGCGTGTGAAAGCGGATTAATGCGGGCGACATTCCACGGACGGTGACCGCGTAACAACGCCTGGTCAGAATTCCGGAGTATGAGCGAACCGAGAAATGCCGCCGACGGGGGCGGTCACGCGTCTCCCGGCCCGCATCCCCGGCATCCCCATCATCGGGACCATGGCGTCCGGTCCTGGCGGCGAGAGATCGCGGAGCTGGCCGCACTCTTCCTCGCCGTCGGCCTCGCCCACGTGCTCACCACCCTGCTCGGCCACCGGGACCCCGGCCCGGTGGTCCTCGTCGGCCTCGGCCTGGCGCTGATCCTCGGCTCGGCCGTGCACCGGCGGCTGTCGGCCTCGGGAGGCGTACGGCTGCGCGCCCGGGTCAGGGCCGAGCAGCCCACGAGCCTATGGCGGGTGCGGGCCAGGGTCGCCGAGCGCCCCGGCCGCCTCGCCGCGCTCGCCGGGGCGTTCGCCCGGCTGCGCTGCAACGTCCTCGCCCTGCAGATCGCGCCCGCGGGCAGCGCGGCGATGACGCCCGGAGGCTGCGAGGCCCTGGACGAGTTCATCGTCGAGGCCCCGGCCTCGCTCACGCCGCTCGACCTGTGGCGCGCGGTCGACCGGGCCGGCGGGGCGGACGCCGTCATCGTCCCCGCCCAGGTCAGGGACCTCATCGACCCCGGCATCCAGGCGCTGCTGCTGGGCCGGCGCGTACGCGACGACCCGGGCGAGCTGGTCGCGGCCATGACCGAGTTGCTGCGCACGGCGGACATCCGCCGGCACGATCCCGGCGAGACGGCTCCCGAGGGAGAACCGACCGTGATGACCGTTCCGGTGCCCGACGGCGGCGTGCTGGTGGCGCGGCGGCCGGACCTGCCGTTCACGCCGACCGAGACGGCGCGGGCCGCCGCGCTGGCCGCGGCGGCCCGGCACCGTCAGTGGGCGGACGAGTGAGGTAAGTCCTCACCCCGCCGCGTCGAGCCGGCCGAGCTCCTCGGGCGACAGCTCCAGGTCCACCGCCTTCACCGAGTCGAGAATCGTCTCCGGCCGCGACGAGCCGGGGATCGGAATGACCACCGGCGCCTTGGCCAGCATCCAGGCCAGGCACACCTGCTGCGGGCTCACGTTGTGGGCCGCGCCACCTCCGCGAACGGCGCGAAGCGCGAGCCCAGCTCCCCCGCCCTGGAGCTGCCGCCGAGCGGGCTCCAGGGCAGGAACGCGATGCCCAGCTCCGCGCACAGCTCCAGCTCGGGCTCGCTGGAGCGGAAGGCCGGGGAGAACTGGTTCTGCACGCCGACCAGACGGCCGCCGAGGATGTCGTTGGCCTGGCGGATCTGCTCGGGGTTCGCGTTCGAGATGCCGGCGTAGCGGATCTTGCCCGCGTCCAGCAGGTCGCGGATCGCCCCGACCGAGTCCTCGTACGGCACCCGCGGGTCGGGCCGGTGGAACTGGTAGAGGCCGATCGCGTCGACCCCCAGCCGCTTGAGTGAGGCGTCGCACGCCTGCTTCAGGTAGTCGGGTGAGCCGTTGAGCGTCCAGGAGCCGTCGCCGGGGCGCAGGTGCCCGCCCTTAGTGGCGACCAGCACGTCCGAGGTGTCCCCGTCGTAGCTCGCCAGAGCCTTGGCGATCAGAGTCTCGTTGTGGCCCACCTCGTCCGCGTACAGGTGGTAGGCGTCGGCCGTGTCGATCAGCGTCACCCCGGCGTCCAGTGCCGCGTGGATGGTCGCGATGGAACGCTGCTCGTCGGGCCGCCCCTCGATGGACATCGGCATGGCCCCGAGACCGATCGCGCCGACCTGCACGTCGCCGATGCGGCGAGTCCGCATAAAAGATCCCCCTTCGAAGGACACAGATCTAAGTTCTGTGTCCTATCCTGCGAATCCGGCATTAAGCCGTCCAACAGAAGATTCCGATCGCATTGAGCAGCGTGGGTGATGAGCGGTGGAGCTGCGGCAGCTCAAGTACTTCGTGGCGGTCGCCGAGGAGAGCCACTTCACCCGGGCGGCCGAGCGCCTGCACATCGCGCAGTCCGGCCTGTCGGCGTCCATCCGCGCGCTCGAACGGGAGCTTGGCGCCGACCTGTTCCGGCGCAACACCCGGCAGGTGCGGCTCACGCCCGAGGGCCGGGCGCTGCTGGTGGAGGCCCGGCGGGCGCTCGCGGCGAGCGACGCGGCCCGTGACGCCGTGGCCGCCGTACGCGGCCTGCTGCGCGGATCGCTGTCCATCGGCTCCCTGCAGTGCCTGCACGCGGTGGACCTGCCGGCGGTGCTCGCCGGGTTCGTGGCGGCCCACCCCGGCCTCGACATCCGGCTGCGCCACGGCGGCTCGGGCGAGCTGGTCGAGCAGGTGCGCGAGGGCCGCCTCGACCTCGCCCTGGTGTCGCGCCCGGCCCGCGAGCCCGACGACGTCGTGGTGACTCCTCTCGCGGCCGAGCCGCTCGTGCTGGCCTGCGCGCCGGAACACCCGCTGGCCGTGCTCGGGAGGGTGGAGCTGGAGGCGCTGCGGGGCGAGCGGTTCGTGGACTTCCCGCCCGACTGGGGCACCCGGACGCGGGCCGACGAGGCGCTCGCCGCCGCCGGTGTCGACCGTCACGTGACCCTGGAGGTCACCGACGTCCACTCCCTGCTCGATCTCGTGGGGAACGGCCTCGGCGTCGCCCTGGTCCCGCGGTCGTTCTCGGCGAAGACCCGCCGCGTGCGCTTCCCGGAGCTCGCGGATCCGGCTCCGATGTGGGAGACCGTGGCGGTGAGCGGAGCGCCCGGCGGGGCCGCGGCGGCGGCGCTGCTGGACGAGATCCATCGCGCCACTCGATAGTTTCTAGTCAAAAATCACCCAAGTTGGTATATAAGTCCTCATAAGGCTTCGGGTCTCGGCCCTGGGCCACCCCAACAGCCGACGACCACGAAGGCGGCTCTCATGAGCGTGCACGTCCACGTCCGCCTCAACGACGGTTACGCCGTCACCGAGGACGGACAACTGCTGGAGCTGAGCAGCTGCCACTGCGGCGCCTCGTGGGAGACGACCTACCGGGTGGACGAGGGCGAGCCGGAGAGCATCTGAGCCCCACCGGCATCCCGGGCGGTTTCCTTCATCGGATCCTCATGGAGATCTCAGCGGAGGCCGAGACGCGCTTCCTAGCGTCGTGAGACGACGACACGACGCGAAGGACGATCCCGGTGACCGTTGACACACTCCGCCCGCCCCGACCGGCCGTGGGAGCCGTACCCCGCCGGGTGCCCGCCCGGCTCGCAGCTCCGGCCGTGCTGCTCGCCGCCACGGCGGTGCTGTACGTCTGGGGGCTGGGGGCCTCCGGCTGGGCCAACTCCTTCTACTCGGCGGCCGCCGAGGCGGGCAGCGAGAGCTGGTCGGCCTTCTTCTTCGGCGCCTCCGATGCGGCGGGCGCCATCACCGTGGACAAGACGCCCGCCGCGCTGTGGCCGATGGCCCTCAGCGTGCGGATCTTCGGGCTGAACACCTGGAGCATCCTGGTCCCCCAGGCACTGATGGGCACGGCCGCCGTGGGCGTGCTGTACGCCACCGTCCGCCGCCGCTTCCCCGTCTGGGCGGCGCTGCTGGCGGGCGCGGTCATGGCGCTGACCCCGGTGGCGTGCTGATGTTCCGGTTCAACAACCCCGACGCGCTGCTGGTGCTGCTGCTCACGCTGGCGGCGTACTGCCTGGTGCGGGCGCAGGAGAAGGCGGACACCCGCTGGCTGGTCCTCGCCGGGCTCTGCGTCGGCAGCGGCTTCCTCGCCAAGATGCTCCAGGCGTTCCTCGTGCTGCCGGGCTTCGCGCTCGTCTACCTGGTCGCGGCTCCGGCGAGCCTGCGCCGGCGGCTCGGCCAGCTCACTCTCGCGGGCCTGGCCGTCCTCGTGTCGGCCGGATGGTGGCCGGCGATCGTCGCGGCGATCCCCGCGGACTCCCGGCCGTACATCGGAGGGTCGCAGGACAACAGCGTGCTGGAGCTCGCGCTCGGCTACAACGGCCTGGGCCGGCTCAACGGCGACGAGGCCGGCGGGCTCGGCAACACCAACCAGCAGGCCGGACTGCTGCGCCTGTTCGACACCGAGGTCGGCGGGCAGATCTCCTGGCTGCTGCCCGCCGCGCTCATCCTGCTGGTGGCCGGGCTGTGGCTGCTGCGCCGGGCCCCGCGTACCGACCCGGCCCGCGCCGCGCTCTGGGTGTGGGGCGGCTGGCTGCTGGTGACCGGCCTGATCTTCAGCCTGATGCAGGGGATCTTCCACGCGTACTACACGGTCGCGCTGGCCCCGCCCGTCGCCGCGCTCGTGGGCATGGGCGCGGCCCTGCTGTGGGAGCGCAGGCGCCGCCCCGCCGCCGTCGTCACGCTCGCGGCGACCGTGGTCGTGACCGCCTGGTGGGCTTCTGTGCTGCTGTCGCGCGCCTCCGGTTGGCTCCCCTGGCTGGCGCTGGCGGTCCCGGCCGCCGGCGCGGTGGCCGCCGTGGCGATCCTCGCCCTGCGGCGGGCGCGCGTGCGGCTGTTCGCCACGGCCGCCGTCGCGGGGCTCGTGGCCTGCCTCGCCGGCCCCGCGGCGTACGCGGTGGAGACGGCGGCCACCCCGCACACGGGCGCGATCCCGTCGGCGGGACCGAGCGGCTTCGGCGGACCCGGCGGCTTCGGCGCCCGCGGAGCCTTCGGACGGGGCGGCTTCAACGGCGGTCCGCGTGGCGCGTTCCCCCGGCCTGCCCGGTCAG
>NZ_MWJN01000151.1:0-16200 GCF_002027145.1 Microbispora sp. GKU 823
CACGCCGGCCGAGCGGCCCGGCGTACGGCGCGTCCGCGCACGGCGGGCTGCGGATCGGCGACCGGGAGCGCGACGAGGTGACGCGGCTCCTGCACGACGCGTTCGCGCAGGGCCGCATCACCCGCGAGGAACTCGACGAGCGCCTCGACGCGACGCTCTCGGCGCGCACGGCCGAGGACCTGCGGCGGGTGACCGCCGACCTGCCCGGCGGGTGGCCGGACGACGCCTCGGACGGCGGCCGCCGGGCCGGCGACGCGCGCGCCGGTGGCCCGTGGCGCCCCGGCTTCCCGTCTCCCGGCATGCCCGGTTTCCCGGGCTCCCCCGTAGGCATGCGCCCCGGCCCGTACGGTCCGTACGGTCCCCACCGGCCCGGCGGCCCGCACTGGGCATACGGCAATTGGGGATACGGCATGGTCCCGCGGCGGCGCGGCCACCGTCCGCATCCGGCTCTGTTCCTCATCCCGGTGGCCGCGATCGTCGTCCTGGCGGCCGGTCCGATGTGGCCGCCGTTCCTGGTGCTGAAGTTCCTGCTCGTCGCCCTGGTGGTGAAGGCGGTGCTCGGCCTGGCCCACCACCGGCGTCACCACCGGCACTGGCATCCGGGTCTTGCGAAACGGAACTCCACGTGATGACTTCTCGGTAGGACCGCGTCAGCCGTCTGCCGGGGAGGAGCCGGGACACGTGCTGTTGCCACGGGTCAAGCGGAAGCACGAACCGCACCGTTTCGATGACGGAACGGTGCGCATCGGAGGCGAGATCTACGGGCTGGCCACCGAGATCAGCGATCCGACGGGTGGGGCGTGGGCCGCGCTCACCCTCATGGACGGCACCCGGTCTCCGGCGGACGTCGCCGAGGCCGTGTGCCGGCGACTGCCCGGTGTTTCCGCGCTCCAGGCGTCGCGGATCGTCGCCACCCTCATCGCGTCGGGGCATGTGGAGGACGCCTCGGCTCCGATACCGGAAGAGCTCAGCGAACGGGAGCGCGAGCGGTACGACAGGAGCCAGGCGTTCTTCCATCAGGTCGACCTCGCGCCGGGACGGCAGGGGTGGGACGCGCAGGTGCGGCTCCGGGCCGCCCGCGTCGTGGTGCTGGGCCTCGGCGGCACGGGAAGCCACGCCGCGTGGGCACTCGCCGCCTCCGGAGTGGGTCGCCTGCACTGCGTCGACGCCGACGTGGTGGAGCTGTCGAACCTGAACCGGCAGGTCCTCTACACGGAGGACGACCTCGGCCGCGCCAAGGTGGACGCGGCCGTCGGCAGGTTGCGCAGGCTGAACTCCGACATCGAGGTCACCGGCGAGCGGCGGGCGATCGGTAGCGAGGCGGACCTGCTGTCCGTCGTGACGGGCGCCGACGTCCTCGCGCTGTGCGCCGACGAGCCGAGGGAGCCCGGCATCCGGATCTGGGCCAACCGGATCTGCGCGCGGGCTGGCGTGCCGTGGGTCGGCGGCGGCTACAACGGCCCCCTCGTGACCGTGGGCGCCTTCGCCCCCGGGCGCGGCGCCTGCTACGAGTGCCTGGCCGCGGGCGAGGCGCGCCGCCGCAGGCCGGGTCTTCCGGTGGACCTCGGAGGACCGGGCGTGGTCGCCGCCTCGGCAGGCGTCTCGGGCCACCTGGTCGCCCACTCGGTGATCTCGCTCCTCACCGGGGTGCCCGAGCCCACCACCGGAACGGTCATCGGACTGAACCTCATCGCACCGGACCAGCACGTCTGGGTCCGGCATCCGCCTCGCCCGGAATGCCCGGTCTGCGGCAGCGATGCGGAAATCGACCGGGTCACAAAATGAGACTTGACCGATCATGTCTGGCATCCGAACATTTAGATGTTTTCTCGCGCGAGGTCGGCACCAACAAATCCTTAACAGAAGGTGTTCGATGACCCCTCAAGAGCAAAACCAGACCCAGCCGGAGGAAGCGGCCGAGCCGGCCGCGGCCGAGATCGCGATCCGCAGACTGGACAAGATCGAGACGACGGCCTTCAGCCAGGGGAACTCGACCTGAGGCCGGTCCGGGAGTGCCTGACGAATACCGCCCGTCACGGGCGGGAACCCAGGTGGACACATCGCAAGGCGGAGGAGGCCATAGCGGAGCTATGGGCGACGATTCCGGGCCCCGCGGAAGTTCCGAGCCTGCGAGGAATTTCCGCGGGTGGGGTCCCAATGCGTGTGGCGATTCCGGGCCCGCGAGGAATTCTCGCGAGTGGGGCGGCGATTTCTGGCGCCGCAGAAATCCCGATTCTGCGAGGAGTTCTCCGTGGTGAAGCGCGACGAGGCGCCGCCCGGGCCACGCGCGGCAGGGCGTGACCTGTCGGGCACGGGGATCGGGGCGGGCCTGTCGCCCGCCCCGGTACACCCCGTGGAACGTCCGTCATGACACCGACCAGGGTCACCCTGCACGATCTCGGCGTACGCCGGGACCGCGAGGAGTGGATCGTCGGGCGGGTGGAGACCGGCGACGTCATCGCCGTGCCCACGCAGGGCATGCGGGTCATCCGCCTGCTGCAGGAGGGGGCGACGGTCCCCGAGGTGGAGCGGCGGCTCGTCGCGGAGACCGGGACCCGGGTGAACGTGGGCGGATTCGTCGAGGGCCTGCTCCGTGCGGGATTGGTGGCGGCGGTGGACGGATGCCCGGTTCCCACGGCCGCTCCCCCGCCGCCCACCCTTCCCCGGCTGCTGCCCCGCCACGTGCGGTGGACGCTCAACCCGCTGCTGCACGCCGCCCTGGCGACCGTGATCCTGGCCGGGGCGGCGGTGGCACTGCTGCGGCCCGGCGCCGTACCCGGCTGGCGGGACCTCCTCTGGAGCGACCGCGGGACGCTGGTCCTGCTCGCGCAGTCGGCGGCCGGATGGCTGCTGATCCTCCTGCACGAGCTGGCCCATCTCTGCACGGCCCGCGCCGCCGGCGTGCCGGGGCGCGTCAGGTTCGGCACCCGGCTGCAGTTCCTCACGGCCCAGACCGAGGTGTCGGGCATCTGGCTGGCCGAGCGCCGGGTCCGGCTGACGGTCTACCTGTCCGGCATGGCGCTCGACGCCGCCGTGTGCGCGGTCTGCCTCCTGCTGACCGTGCCGGCCGGTCCGCATCCGGCCCTGTCCGTCGTCGCGATGACGGCACTGATCATGCTGTCGACCCAGTTCCTGGTGTTCATGCGCACCGATCTCTACTTCGTCCTGCAGGACGTGACGGGCTGCCGGAACCTGTACGGCGACTCCACCGCGTACGCCGCGCACCTGTGCCGCCGGGCCTTGCTGCGCCCGTCGGCCGATCCGCTCGCCCGGCTGCCGCGGACCGAGGGCCGGTGGGTCCGGGCCTACACCGCGCTGCTCGTCGCCGGGACCGCGCTGTGCCTCTGCCTCGCCGCCGCGGTGACGGTTCCCGCGACCGTGGGCCTGCTCGCCGGTTCCGTGCGCGCGTTGCTCGACCCGCCCGGCTGGGTCGCCGCGGCGGACGGCGTGGTCACGGTGCTGGTCGTCACCGGGTTCCACGTCCTCTGGGCCAGGACGTGGTGGCTCAGGCACGGTCCGAGGGCGCGCCGTGCCGCCGGACTGCTGAGGAGGAACCGTGATCCCGAGCGAAGTGTTCGATGACGTCAGGGCCGCGGCCGGCGAGTTCCTGGGATTGGACGCCTACCAGGCCGAGTTCGAGGAGGTCTACCGCGACGCGACGGAGGTGGTGTGGAAGCTGGAGCGCGCCCAGCACTTCCACGAGCCCGCCGTGCCGAGCTGGCGGGCCGCCGACGCGGGCGACTGGGCGCGGGCCGTCGAGCTCATCGAGGAGATGCGGGCCCCGCTGACCGCGATGTACCGCGAGCGGGCCCCGTTCCGGCGGCTGCGCGTCGTCGAGCTGCCCCCGACCCCGTACCTTCAGTGGGAGTCGCAGATCTTCGCCGTACGGGTGGCGGCGGGCGAGGAGATCAGGGTGCTCGCGGCTTCGGCGGTGGCGCCGCTGGAGACCCGGGCGCCGCTGCCCGAACTGGTGGTCTTCGGCCCGGACCTGCTGTACGAGGTCCGCTACGACGAGATCGGGGCCGCCGTCGGCGCCCGCCGGATCACCGATCCCGGCGTCGTCTCCCCCTGCCTGTCCGCCCTGGTCTCCCTGTACGGCGAGGGCGAGGACCTGCTGCCCTTCTTCGAACGCGAGGTGGCCCCGCTGCCGCCTCCGCCCAGCCTGTCGGAGAAGCCTGCCCGAATTGGGCCTTGACCCGAGATCGGGAGCGGCCAACGATCGACATGTCGCCCTCGGGGGAGAGTCTGCGGCCACGCCGACGAACGGAGGGTGAGATGAAGCCGGCCGAGCCAGAACCCGAGGTGGTGCAGGAGACCGAAGGAACGGCGCGGACGAGGCAGATCGTGATCAGGTTGCTGGACGCCACGGAGACGGCCGTGTGCAGCAACTCGACGGGGAACTGACTCACCAGACGTCCGCGGAAGACCCACGCGCGCCACGCTTCCAGATCCGGGCCGGAGCCGGGCGCGCTCCGACCAGCGATTCGGCTTCGGCCGAAGGAGGCTCCATGCCCGGAGAAGCGTTCGAGCACGTCAGACAGGCCGCGGGAGAGATCCTTCCCGCGGCGGAGTACCGGACCGAGCTCTACGACCACCTGAGCCGGATCGAGGGCGTGGTGTGGAAGCTGGAACGCGCCCAGCACTTCCACGAGCCCGACACCCCGAGCTGGGTCGCCATGATGAGCGGAGACTGGGACCGGTCGCTCGCGCTGATGGACGAGATGCGCTTCGCCGACGACCTGCCGCCCCGGGCGGAGCTGCGCCGGCTGCGGATCGTCGAGATGCCGCCGACGCCGTACCTGCAGTGGGAGATCGTCCTGCTCGCGGCGCGCACGCGGGCGGGCGAGCGGGCACGGGCGCTGCACGCCCGCTCCGTACGCCACCTGGAGAGCCGCGCGCCGCTGCCCGAGCTGCTGATCCTCAACCCGGACCTGATGTACGAGGTCCTCTACGACGAGATCGGCGCCCACGTCGGCGGGCGGCGGATCACCGACACCCGGGTCGTCGAGGGCTGCGCCCGAGCCGTCGCCGAACTGTACGCCGACGCCGAGGACATGGTGGCCTTCCACGACCGCGAGGTGGCGCACCTGCCGCCGCCGGTCGCCCGGCGGATCCTGTCCCGCCCCGGTCATCCCTGAGACGCGCCCGCCCCGGCCGGCGGGACAGGGCTCAGGCCCCGTCCCGCCCGTGCTCCTCAAGCACCCCGCGCAGGGTGGCGAGCGTCGCGGCGGTCCGGGCGAGGTCGGCGGCCGGAACGGCGGCGGTGCGGGCGGCCAGCTCGTCCTCGAAGGCCGGGCGGGCCGCGGCCAGGAGCCGGGCGCCCTCCGGCGTGAGGCTGAGGACGGAGGACCGCCGGTCCTCCGGATGCGCCGCGCGCACGCACAAGCCCGCGTTCTCGAGCCGGTCGACGGCCTTGCTCACGGCTCCGACGGTGATGCCCACCTCGCGCGCGATGTCGAGCACCCGGCACCCGGGACGGCCGTCGATGATCTCCAGGAACTCGAACGTACCCAGGCCGATGCCGTGCTCGGCGCGCAGCCGGTCGCTCACCGCGTTGTACAGCCGGGTCTCGACGCGGACGAGATCGGTGAACAGGCGAGTGATGTCGGTCACATTCACGGGCCCATTCGATTCCAAGGAATCATCTTCCGTGGAATCGGGTTGACGGTCACATGTGCATTCCACGGAATGCATCCTCTCACCCTCGACATCATGGAGGTCCGGATGACCCGCCGGCAGCGCGAGGCCGTCGACGCCCTGCACCGCAACGCCCCCGTCCACCCGAACCCGACCCTGGCGGAGCAACGCGCCGGATTCGCCGGCGCACTCTCCCGGCCCCTGCCCGACGGTGTCGCCGTGCACGAGACGGTGCTCGCCGGCCGTCCCGCGCTCGACCTGACCCCGGCCACCGCCACCGGCCGTGGGCGGCTGCTCCATTTCCACGGTGGCGGTTACGTCCTGGGGTCGCCCGGCACGCACGCGGGATTCACCGCCCAGCTGGCGCGCCGTGCCCGGCTGCGGGCGACGTCCCTGGACTACCGGCTGGCCCCCGAGCATCCTTTCCCCGCCGCGGTGGACGACGGCCTCGCCGCCTACCGGGCGCTGCTCGACGAGGGGGTGCGACCGGAGGAACTGGTGCTCGCCGGGGACTCCGCGGGCGGCGGGCTGGCCGTCGCCACCCTGGTCGCGGCCCGCGACGCCGGCCTGCCGCAGCCGGCGGGCGCCGTCGTCTTCTCTCCGTGGGTCGACCTGACGCTCGGCGGGCAGAGCATGCGCACGAAGAAGGACGCCGACCCGATCTTCACCCGCGAGGCGATCCAGGCGTTCGCCACCCCCTACCTGGCCGGTCAGGATCCCGCTCAGCCGCTGGCGAGCCCCGTGTTCGCCGACCTGCGGGGCCTGCCCCCGCTGCTGGTGCAGGCCGGCTCGAACGAACTCCTGCTGGACGACGCCGTCCGGCTCGCCGGGCGCGCGGCCGCGGACGAGGTGGAGGTCACGCTGCGGGTGTGGCCGCAGGTGCCGCACGTCTTCCAGAACCACTTCGGCCACCTCGACGAGGCCGACGAGGCGCTCGACGAGGCCGCCCGCTTCCTGGCCACCCGGGTGCGGGCGGGGCACGAGGCCGAGGATCCGGAAGCGGACCGTCCCTGATCGCCGCGGCCGGTCCCGTCAGGCACGCGGCGGGCGCAGGCGGGCCATCTCGGCCGCGATGGCCTCCAGCCTCCAGTGGGCGTTCAGCCCGCTGGGGTTGGGCAGCACCCACAGCGCCGTCCCGCCGACCGTCTCCTCCTGCGGGCCGATCCGGGCGGCGGGGCGGGCGAAGGCGACGCGGTAGGCCGACACCCCCGCTATCGCCAGGACCCGGGGGCGGAAGTCCGCGACCAGCCGCGCGAGCCGCGCGCCGCCCTCGCGGAGCTCCTCCGGGGCCAGCTCGTCGGCCCGGGCGGTCGCCCGGGCCACGATGTTGGTGATGCCCAGCCCGTACGACGGGAGCAGGTGCTGCTCGGACGGCGTGAGCCTGCGCGGCACGAGACCGGACAGGTGCAGCGCGGGCCAGAACCGGTTGCCCGGCCGCGCGAAGTGGTGGCCGGTCGCGGCCGAGTAGAGGCTGGGGTTGATCCCGCAGAACAGCACGTCGAGCCCGGGGCCGAGCACGTCCTCGATCGTCGCGTTCCTGGCCGCCTCGAGGTCGGCCTTGGTGGGGGCCATGCCGCGATGCTAGTGCCCCTCCCGCTCCTGGCCGCATTCCGGACGGCGCCGGTGCACAGGTGGGTCAACCGGAAGGTGCGTCGGCCGGGGATCAGACGGCGAAGAGCAGGGCGGCGCTGACCAGGACGATCACGGCGGTCGCGAAGTGGACGCCGAACGCGACCGCCCGGGTGCCGCCGTTGCGCAGCACGATCAGGGTGTCGCCCAGGGGCAGCAGGGCGACGATCAGCATGTACCAGGCCTCGGCGCGGGCGCCGGCGAAGGCCAGCAAGGCCAGGCCCAGCAGGCCGTAGCCCCCGTCACGCAGGCCCTTGATCGTCAGGTAGGCGACGTCGCCGTCCTTCTTCGCCGGCACGCCGTAGCCGGCGGCCGCCGCGTGGGGCACGAGCAGGAAACGGGCTCCGATGAACAGGACGAACAGGTTGAGGACGACGGCGAGGCCGTACGCGATGGGGGTGAGCATGTCTCTCTCCGAGAACTAGCAGCGCTAGGAACGAGAATGACGCTAGCAGAGCATTGCGATAAACGCTAGCGCTGCTAGAGTTCCCAGCATGTCGATCCAGTCACGCAGGGAACGCGAGCGCGCCGAGCGGGAGAAGCTGATCATCACGGCGGCCCGCGAGCTGGCCGAGGCCGAGGGCTGGGAAGCGGTCACGACCCGGCGGCTGGCCGAGCGGGTCGAGTACAGCCAGCCGGTGCTCTACAGCCACTTCAAGGGCAAGGACGCGATCATGGCGGCCGTCGCCGTGGAGGGCTGCGCCGACCTGGCCGAGGAGTTGCGTGCGGCCCGGACCGCGGCGCCGGACGCCCGCCGCGCCATCGCCGCCGTCAGCGCGGCCTACGTGGCCTTCGCCGACCGGCACCCGGCCCTCTACGACGTGATCTTCAGCCTGGCCGTCCCCCTGCCGTTCGCCACCCCCGAGGCCCCGCCCGCTCTGCAGGCGGCCTTCGGCGAGCTGGCCGAGGCCGTTCGGCCGCACGCGGGCGGCGACGATCTGGGCGCGCTGACCGAGACCTTCTGGGCCGCCCTGCACGGCCTGGTGACCCTCATGCGCGGCGGCCGACTCCCGCGCGAGCACCACGACCACAGGCTCGCGCTGCTCCTGGCCCGTTTCACGGGCTGAGCCCGGCCCCGGACGAGCGCCGGAGGCCCGAGGCGGTCGCCGCGAGCCCACACCGCGAGCCCACACCGCGAGCCCAGACCGCGAGCCCACGCCGCGAGCCCGGACCGCGAGCCCGGACCGGAGCCCCGGCGGAGAGGCCGGAGGCTCAGCGGAAAGGCCGCGCCATCTCGTCGAGGGCCTGCTGCATGATCTGGGAGAGCGGGCGGGCCTCCTGCTCCTCGATCCAGACGTGCGTCGCGATGCGCAACGCGACGAGGAAGGCGGCGGCCATGATCCGGCACTTCAGTTCGGCGGCCGGCTCTCCCGCCCCGTCGCGGTCGGAGATCGCCTGGACCAGTTCCCGTTCGAGTGCGGCGTGGTTGGCGAGCTGCCGGGCGAGCAGGGACGGGTGGCGCTTGGTGAGGGAGGTGCGCACCGCCCACTCCCGGTCGGGCTCGCCCACATCCTCCAGCTCGTCGCGGACGGCGCCGCGCAGCGCCTGCCACCCCGACTCCTCCGCCGGCCGTTCGCGGATCGCCCGTACCAGGGACCGTACGCGCTCCTCCTCGCCGTACAGGAGGGCGTCCTCCTTGCTGCCGAAGTAGTTGGAGAAGGTCCGGCGCGAGATGTTGGCGGCCTCCACGATGTCGTCGACGGTGACGTGGTCCAGCCCGCGTTCCACGGCGAGCCGCAGCGTGGCCTTGTGGATGGCCTGCCGCGTCTCGCTCTTCTTACGCTCGCGCAATCCCGCCGTCGTCTCCATGGTGGACTCAGCTTAGCCGCTGAAACATTGCCCACTGCGCAAAGTTGCTCAGTGGGCATGTAATCTGAGGGCAGTTGTCCTCACCCATCCGATTGGAGGCTGCGCGTGAGCGCACCCACGCTGCCGGAGACGGGGGCCAAGAGCCACCGGCAGATACTCGAAGCGCTGAGCGGCCTGCTCCTCGTCCTGTTCCTCGCGATGATCAGCAGCACGGTCGTGTCCGTCTCGCTGCCCCAGATCATCGGCTCGCTCAACGGCACCCAGTCGCAGTACACCTGGGTGGTCACCGCGGCCCTGCTCACCACGACCGCCTCGACCCCGATCTGGGGCAAGCTCGCCGACCTGTTCAGCAAGAAGCTGCTGCTCGAGATCGCCATCGGCATCTTCCTGGTCGCCTCGCTGGCCTGCGGCTTCGCCCAGAACACGCCGATGCTGATCGCCTTCCGCGCGGTCCAGGGCCTGGGCATGGGCGC
The DNA here is from genome assembly GCF_002027145.1 of Microbispora sp. GKU 823. NCBI lineage: Bacteria > Bacillati > Actinomycetota > Actinomycetes > Streptosporangiales > Streptosporangiaceae > Microbispora > Microbispora sp. GKU 823. The sequence goes on from NZ_MWJN01000151.1 coordinate 9,549, forward strand.
GCTGCAGATCCTGGTGCAGGTGATCATCGCCGCCATGATCAGCCCGAAGGAGCGCGGCAAGTACAACGGTTACCTCGGCGCGGTCATGGCCGTGGCCACGGTCGGCGGACCGCTGCTGGGCGGTCTGATCACCGACACGTCCTGGCTGGGCTGGCGGTGGTGCTTCTTCCTGCCGATCCCGTTCACCGCGCTCGCGCTGATCGTCCTGCACCGTACGCTCGACATCGCCTCGGTCCGCCGTCCGGGCACGTCGGTCGACTACCCCGGCGCGCTCCTCATCGCCGCCGGCGTGAGCATCCTGCTCGTCTGGGTCACCTTCGTCCGCAACTCCTTCGACTGGATCTCCTGGCAGACCTTCGCCATGGTCGGCGCCTCGGTCGTGCTGCTGGGCATCGCCGTCTGGGTGGAGTCCGTGGTCCGCGAGCCGGTCGTCCCGCTGCACGTCATCCGGCGGCGCACCCCGGCCCTCGCGATCCTGGCCAGCCTGGCCGTCGGCATGGCCATGTTCGGCGGCGCGGTCTTCCTCGGCCAGTACTTCCAGATCGGCCGCGGCTACTCCCCCACCGAGGCGGGCCTGCTCACGATCCCGATGATGCTCGGCGTCCTCGTGTCGTCCACGGTCTCGGGGCGGATGGTGTCCCGCAGCGGGCGGGTCAAGCCGTACATCCTCGTCGGCTCGATCGTGCTCACGCTCGGCTTCCTGGCCCTGTCCACCATCGACCACGACACCTCGCTGGTCATCGTCGGAGCCGGGATGCTGGTGGTCGGCGCCGGCGTCGGCATGTCCATGCAGAACCTCGTCCTGGCCGTGCAGAACACCGTCCCGCTGCGCGAGCTGGGCGCGGCCAGCGGCGCCATCACGTTCTTCCGTTCGCTGGGCGGCACGATCGGCGTCTCGGTCCTGGGAGCGGTGCTGGCCAACCAGGTCACCGAGAACATCGCCACCGGCATGGCCAAGGCCGGCATCCGGGTGCCCGCGTCCCAGAGCAGCGGCGGCGGCAGCCTCAACATGGGGGCGCTGCCCGAGCCGATCCGCACGATCGTGCGCGCCGCCTACGGCGACGCCACCGGCCACATCTTCCTGATCTCGGCCTGCATCGCGGTCGTCGGCATCCTCGCCGTGCTGTTCCTCCCGCAGGTGCGGCTGCGCGACAGCGTGGACCTGGCCGAGCCGGCCCCCGCCGGAGCGGACGCGCCCGCCGCGGCCGAGTCCCGCTGAGCCCTGCCTTCTGAACCCTGCCCCCTGAGCCCGGTCCCCGGGTACGGCTCCCGTGCGTGAGCGGGAGGCCGTGCCCGGGGGCCGTCCGGTCTCAAAGGCGGGGATCGACCGGCTCGGACTCCAGCGCGAGGACGGCGAAGACCGCCTCGTGGATCCGCCACAGCGGCTCACCCTCGGCCAGGCGCGTCAGCGCCTCCAGGCCGAGCGCGTGCTCCCGCAGCGCGAGGGACCGCTTCCTGCCGGTGAACCTGCGCCGCAGCACGTCGAGCGACTCGGTGTAGTCGGGCCCGTAGATGATCCGCAGGTACTCCCTGCCGCGCACCTTCACGCCCGGCTGCACCCGTCCCTCCTGGTGCGCGGCCGGTTTGACCACCATGCCCTCGCCCCCGGCCTCGGTCAGCGCCGTCCACCACGCGACCGCCGCCTCCCGCTCCTCCGGCGAGTCGAGGGAGACGAAGACGTGGCGGGTCGGCGTGACGAGCGGCGAGTCCATCAGGCCGAGCGTCTTCAGGTGCCACTCGTGCGGCTCCTCCACCGCCGTCGCCCTGCCCTCGCAGGCGAGGACCTGGAACGGCGCGAGCCGTACGCCGTCGAGGCCCGAGACCGGCCAGCAGTAACGGGCATAGGCGTCGCGGAACCGGGCAGCGTTGTGGGCACGGCGGCGGGTGCGGTCGAGCAGAGCGCCTACATCCAGGCCACGTCCCGCCGCCGACTCCAGCGCCGCGACCGCCTCGGGCAGCGCCACCCGGGCGGCCGCACCCACCGAGGCGTACTGGTCGCGGATCAGTCCCTCCGCCTTGGCCGACCACGGCAGCAGCTCGCAGTCGAGCACCACCCAGTCGGTCTCCAGCGCCTCCCACAGCGGCGCGGCCGCCTCGCGCAGCCGGTCCACCAGCTCCGGCACGCGCTCGTCGAAGAAGGGCCGCCCGGTGCGGGTGTAGACGCTGCCCGTCGTGCCGTCGGCGACGCCGAAGCGGCGGGCCGCGGCCTCCGGCGTCCGCGCCAGCACAGCGATCGCCCGCGAGCCCATGTGCTTCTCCTCGCACACCACCCGGGTCACCCCCGCCCGGGCGAACTCGTCGAACGCCTCGGCCGGGTGCTCCAGGTAGCCCTCCAGCGCGGAGGTCTCCGAGGGGGCCATGGTCGGCGGCAGGTAGACCAGCCAGCGGGGGTCCACGGCGAACCGGCTCATGATCTCAAGCGCGGCGCGGGAGTTCTCCTCCGCGATCCTGATCCTGCCGCCGAACCGCGTCTCCACGAAGCGGGTGCCGTCCACGTCGCCGATGTCCAGCAGGCCGGGGTCGCGGGCGGGGGCGGCCGCGGCCAGCGGCCGCACTGGCTCGTACCAGACCTTCTCCGCCGGGACCGAGACGAGCTCGCGCTCGGGGTAGCGGAGGGCGGTCAGCCGCCCGCCGAAGACCACGCCGGTGTCGAGGCAGATCGTGTTGTTGACCCACTCCGGCTCGGGCACCGGGGTGTGGCCGTAGACGACCATGGCACGCCCCCGATAGTCGTTCGCCCAGGGGTAGCGCACCGGCAGGCCGTACTCGTCGGTCTCCCCGGTCGTGTCGCCGTACAGGGCGAACGCCCGCACCCGCCCGGAGGCCCGCCCGTGGTAGGCCTCCTTGAGCCCGGCGTGCGCGACCACCAGCCTGCCGCCGTCGAGGCGGTAGTGGCTGATGAGACCGTCCATGAACGTCCTGGCCGCCGCGCGGAACTCCTCCGGCTCGGCGTCGAGCTGCTCCAGCGACCGCTCCAGGCCGTGGGCGACCCGCACCTTGCGGCCGTCGAGGGCCCGCACCAGCTTCTGCTCGTGGTTGCCGCACACGCACAGCGCGGTTCCGGCCTCGACCATGCTCATGACGAGCCGCAGCACGCCCGGCGTGTCCGGGCCGCGATCGACCAGGTCGCCGACGAAGACGCCGTACGCCCCTCGGGGTGGACGGCGCCGTCCGGCCCGACCTCCCAGCCGAGCTTCACCAGCAGGGACTCCAGCTCGGCCCGGCAGCCGTGCACGTCGCCGATGATGTCGAACGGCCCGGTGAGGTGGGTCTTGTCGGTCCACGCCTTCTCGTACGTGATGGTCACGTCGTCGATCTCGTCGCCGCGCAGCACGTGGACCCGGCGGAAGCCGTCCCTGGTGATCTTGCCGAGCGACCGGCGCAGCTCCTTGCGCTGCCGGGTGATCACGTGGGGGCCGAAGGCCCGGTCGGGGCGGGCCGCGTTGCGGGCGCGCGCCACCTCCTCCGGCACGTCGAGCACGATCGCGTCGGCCAGCACGTCGTGCGATCTGGCCAGCTCGATGAGCTTCTTGCGGGCCTCCCACTGCACGTTGGTCGCGTCCACCACCGTGAGCAGCCCGCGCCGCAGGCGGATGCCCACGATGTGGTGGAGCAGGTCGAACGCCTCGGGCGTGGCCGTCTGGTCGTTCTCGTCGTCGGCGACCAGGCCGCGGCAGAAGTCGGACGAGACGACCTGTGTGGGCGCGAAGTGCCGGGCCGCGAACGTCGACTTGCCGCTCCCGGAGATGCCGACGAGCACCACCAGCGACAGCTCCGGCACGCTGATCTCGGTCACGGCCGCTCCTCCCTCCTGCTGAAGACCGCCATCTGGGTGGGCGGGCCGACCTCGGGGTCGTCCTCGCCGACCGGCCGCAGATCGGCGGCGTAGCCGTACGTCTCGCACACGCCCTGCACCCACCGGGCGAACTCCGCCCGGCTCCACTCGAACCGGTGGTCGGGGTGGCGGCGGGCCCCCGCGAGCAGCTCGTACCTGACGTTGTGCTCCACGTTGGGCGTGGTGACGATCACATGTGCGGGCCGCGCCGTGCCGAAGACCACGCGTTCGAGCGCGGGCAGCCGCGGCGGGTCCACGTGCTCGACGACCTCCATCAGCACCGCGGCGTCGTATCCGGCCAGGCGCGCGTCGGTGTACGTCAGCGAGCCCTGGAAAAGCTCCAGCCTGGCCCGCTTGGCGTCCGGCAGCCGGTCGGCGCGCAGGCGGCGCTTGGCCAGCACGAGCGCGCGGGCCGACACGTCCATGCCGGCCACCTTGGCGAAGGCCGGCCTGGCCAGCAGCGCCGACAGCAGCTGCCCCGAGCCGCAGCCGAGGTCGAGCACGGTGCGCGCGCCGACCTCCTCGAGCGCCGCCACGACGGCCTCCCGGCGCAGCGTGTTCAGCGGCACCCGCTCCTCGCCGGACCCGTCACCCGGGGTGGGCTCGGCGGCGCCGGACTCCTCCTGCCCGGCTTCGCCGGCCGGTGCGGCGAGAGCGGGGGCCTCGACGCCCGGCTCCTCCTCCACCGGCGGGTCCAGGCTCTCCTCCACGTCGTCGCCGAGCTCGGCGAGACGGGCGAAGGCGGCGCGAGTGAGCGCCCACCTCCGGCCGAGATAGCGGCGGGTGATCAGCCCCTTGTCCGGATGGCCGGCCAGCCAGCCCTCCCCCGCGCGGACGAGCTTGTCGACCTCGTCGCCCGCCAGCCAGTAGTGCTTGGCGTCGTCCAGCACGGGGAGCAGGACGTACAGGTGGTTGAGCGCGTCGGCCAGGCGCACGTCGCCCCGCAGCGCGAGCCGTACGTACCGGGACTCGCCCCATTCGGGGAAAGCGGGATCCAGCGGCACGGCCTCGGCGCCGACCTCCCAGCCCAGCGGCCCGAACAGCCGGTGCGCGAGATCGGCCCCTCCCCGGCACGGCAGCGCGGGCAGGCCGATCTCCAGCGGGATCGGCCCGTCCGCGAGGTCCTGCCGGGAGGCGCACCGCCCGGTCCGCGCCGTGCGGAACACGTCGGCGAGCGCCGACGCGAGCAGGGAGGACGCGGCGTACGGCCGGTCGTTGACGTATTGCCCGAGGGAGAAGTCGGGCGAGGACGAGCCCCGCGAACGGGCCAGCCGCACGGGGTCGACCTCCAGCAGCAGCGCCGCGGTGCACCGGTCCTCGCCCGCCTCGGGGTAGAAGACCCGCGCGGTGCCGAACGACTGCTCGAACTCCTGCACCCGATCGGGGTGCTTGTGCAGGAGGAAGCCGAGGTCCGTGGCGGGCCGCAGAGTCGTCGAGATCGTGAGGAGCACCCGGCAAAGTGTGCCGGATGCCCCCTTCGACCGGCTATGGCTTTTCCGACCTGTGGCTCAGATGTGCGGCAGCGCTCATTTCACACGTGCGGCGCTGTTTTCACACGTGCGGCAGCGCTCTTTTACACGTGCGGCAGCGCTCTTTTACACGTGCGGGAGCACCTCGGCCGCGATCAGCTCCAGGTGCTCCAGGTCGTCCAGGTCGAGGACCTGGAGGTAGAGACGCTCGGCGCCCATCTCGGCGAACCGGCCGATCTTGTCCACGATCTCCTGCGGGGTGCCCGCCAGCCCGTTGACGCGCAGCTCGTCGACCTTGCGGCCGATGTTGGCGGCCCGCCGGGCGATCTCCGCCTCGTCCCGCCCGGCGGAGACGACCTGCGCCGCCGACAGCAGGACGGTCTCCCGCCCCGCGGCGTCGCACGCCTGCCTGACCCGGTCGAAGGCCGCGGCGGTGTCCTCGGGGAGGTGGAACGGCACGTTGTACTCGTCGGCGAACCTCGCGACCAGCCGCGGCGTCCGCTTGGCGCCCCCGCCGCCGATGATGACGGGCGGCCGGGGCCGCTGCGCCGGCTTGGGCAGTCCCGGGGAGTCGGTCAGCCGGTAGTGCGCGCCCTCGAAGGAGAACGGCTTGGCCGCCGCCCACAGCCCGGTCACGATCTCGAGCTGCTCCTCCAGGCGCTCGAACCGCTCGCCGAGGGAGGGGAACGGGATCCCGTACGCCGTGTGCTCCTCCTCGAACCAGCCGGTGCCGAGACCGAGCTCCACACGGCCGCCGCTCATCTGGTCCACCTGGGCGACGCTGATCGCCAGCGGGCCAGGCAACCGGAACGTCGCGGCGCTCACCAGCGTGCCCAGCCGGATGCGCGAGGTCTCCCGGGCGAGACCGGCCAGGGTGATCCACGCGTCGGTCGGGCCCGGGTTGGGATCGCCGTCGCCCATCCGCAGGTAGTGGTCGGACCGGAAGAACGCGTCGAACCCGAGCCGCTCGGCCGCCTGCGCCACCCTGAGCAGATCGTCGTAGCTCGCCCCCTGCTGGGGTTCGGTGAAGATCCTCAATTTCATCCGTCCATTATCCCCGCCCTCGCGTCCGCGGCTTGCTAGAGTGCGAGCCGCCTGTGCGCAACGTGTTCGCATCGCAACTCAGGGTGGTGAGCGTGGACTCCGCACGTCATTCCCGTGAAGCGGGCCGCCCCCCGCGCTCCCTCGTCCTCCTGGCCTCAGCCGCGCTCGTCGCGGGCACCGGCGCGGCACTGTGGGCGCTGCCCGCCGCCCCCTCCCCGGCGGCTGGGACGCGACGCGCGGTGTCGAGCCCGGTGTCAAGCCCGGGGTCGAGCCGGGTGCCACGCCCACCCGGTGAGCGGACCCC
>NZ_MWJN01000152.1:0-15632 GCF_002027145.1 Microbispora sp. GKU 823
TGGTAGGCCGCAGGACCGGCCTCCACCGCATGATGAGCGATCACCGCCACATCCGCTCCAGGCCGCGACGACAACGCCGACATAACCTCCCGATGGATGACGGCTTTGCCCAGCGGGGGCAGGCCGGCGATGAGCGCCTCCCGGACGAGGTCGTGGACGAAGGCCATCTGGCCGCCGTGGGGGACAAGCAATCCGGCCTGAGCACCCCGGTCCAGCAGGTCGTACACCGTTGTGCCGCCGGATTCGCTTCCCACGACCTCCGCGACCACCGCGGGGTCGAAGTCCCGGCCGATCACCGCAGCGACGCCCAGGACCTCGCCAACCTGGGGAGCGAGAACAGCGAGGCGCTGGCGGACCAGTTCGGCCACCGCGTCCGGGACCGTCTCCAACGGCCGCCCCTGCGCCAGCAACCGCACACTCTCCCGCACAAAGAACGGGTTACCCCCGGTCCGGTCGGTCAGACGGGCGACCACCTCATCGTCGATCCGCACACCCATCTCCTCGGCGATCTGGGCGACCACCTCCACCCCCAGCCCCTGAAGACGGACACGCACCAGGTCATACCCCGCCAGACGGACCAGCAGCTCATCCACCGGCACACCACCGCGGACCGGCAACGGGTCACGAAAAGCCGCCACCACCGACAACGGCACCCGCTCGGCCATCCCCCCCACCAGCACCACCACATCCCGCAGCAACTCCAGCGACGCCGCATCCGCCCACTGCAGATCGTCCAGCACGACCACCAGCGGCCGCACCCGCGCCGCCGCCACCAGCCACTGCGCGATCCCCTGGTTGCGCCGCAACAACGCCGCGCCCCCCGACCCCGTCGGCATCTCATCGTCCAGCAACCCCGCCAACACCGAACGATCCGGCGGCGCACACCGCTGCTCCAACGCCCCCAGCACCTGCACCCACGGCCACAACGCAGGCGTGCCCTGCGTGTCATGACAGCGCCCCCACACCACCACATGCCCCGCATCCACGCACCACGCGTCCAACGCCTCCAGCAGGAACGTCTTACCGATCCCCGGCTCCCCGCTCACCGCCGCGAAACCCACACCCCCCCGCGCCACCGACCCCGTCAGCGCCACCAGCTCACCCAACGATCCCTCCCGTCCCCGGACGGCGGGTACGGCTGCCCTGAGCGGAACCCGCGCTTCGGAGGCATCGTCGCTCCGCGACTGGGCCTGCAGAAGGATCTCGCTTTCCAGTGCCCTCAGCTCCGGGCAAGGGTCAAGACCGACCCGATCGGCCAGCAGCGCTTTGACGCGCCGGAGCAGGGCGAGCGCGTCGTTTCGGCGTCCGGTGCGGTACAGGGCCAGCGCGAGCAGGTACCACAACCGCTCCCGCAACGGGTCGGCCTCCGTCTCGGCCTCCAGATCCGCGATCACCGCCTGCGGCCGGCCCAGATCCAGCAGCGCCTGCGCTCGCCGCTCCACCGCCACCAGCCGCAGCTCACGCAACCGGCTGACCTCCGTCAGCGCCCACGGCGCATCGCAGAACTCCTCATACGGCGAGCCCCGCCACAGCCCCAGCGCCTCCTCCACCGCCGCCAGCGCCTGCCTCGGCGGCAGGAACTCCGCACGCTGCACCAGATCGGTGAAACGGGCCGCGTCCACGTTCGCCACCACCAGCGCGTACCCCGGCGGCCGCCCCACCAGCACCCGCGGCCGGCCGCGCGCGGGCCGATCCGGCTCAATCGCCCGCCGCAAATGCGACACATACGACTGCACCGTCGCCAGCGCACTCACCGGAGGCGCCTCCCCGTACACGTCCTCGATCAGGGCGTCCACGGAGACGATCCGCCCGCCCGCGACCAGCAGCCGGGCCAGCACGGTCCGCTGACGCGGCCCACCCAGGTCGACGGGTGCGCCGTTCGCGTCGTAGACCTCCACCGGACCGAGAACACGGAACTCCACCCCGAAACTCCCTGCGGTCGGCCCATCAGCCTCGCGGCCCCTACGGGCTGGGAGAGTACGGTGGAGCTCCGCCGGATTCGTCCGCCGGACGGGTGATCGACACTCCTCCGCCGGACGTATGCCGCGCACGGGCCGGGGTGGCGAGGGCCGCCATGCGAAAAAACCTATCCGCAGGTTCGCCGCATGCTGTCGAGGGATTCGAGATCCTCCACCGCCTGGGACATCCGGGCGACGTTGATCATGCTGAACGCCTTGGGCTGCATCTCGGGCTGCAGCCGCGAGGCCCCGATGGTGAACAGCCAGAACGCCAGCCCATGGAACATCTGTCGACGGTAGGCCAGCCAGGCCTCCCCGAAGACCGGCGGCTCGCCGCCCGCCGCCTTCAGCTCGTCGAGATACAGTTCGAGGAGTTCACGCTCCCACGCCCTTCTGTCGTCCACCGTGAGGGCCGACGAGAGGGCGTACGCGACATCGCCCGCCCACTGGCCCTTCGTCAGGCACTGCCAGTCGTACAGACCCATGGCCTTCTGCTCCGTGGCATACCAGTTGCCAATGTGGACGTCGGTGTGCAGGAGCGTCAGGGGCGGCCGCGAGTTCAGCGCGAGGGAGCGCATGAAGGATGGCCAGATCTCCGACCTGCGCCGCAGGACGGATTCCGGCATGATCGTCTCCGACACCTTGACGCCGTTCTCCGTGACGCCGCGGAACCCGATCAGCTCGTTCAGGTTGACCTGGTACGCCTCGGAGTTCTGCAGCCAGGGGAAATCGGCAGCCAGCCGGGGGCTGTCCCAGAAGGCGCCGTGGAGAGCGGCCAACTGGACCACCATGCTCTCGGCCATCTGCCGGTCCACGTACATCTCCGGATTTCCCGGCCGGCGCCGCGGGTCGTCATCACGTCCTCGAGCAGGAACATCGAGCGCCAGGACCGCTCGTCGTAGGCCGCGTAGTAGCCGACGGGCGCCTCGATGGACAGGCCCGGACGGACGAACCGGTAGAAGCGCGCCTCGCTGGAGACCGCCGCCGCGGGACCGACCAGCATGCGGGAGAGCAGCTTCGAGGTGAACTTGGCGAACACGGCCTCCGGCAGGCCGGCCTGGCGCCCGGCCTCGTTGTACAACACGGTCATCGCCTGGCGGGACGTGGTCCCCTCACTGCCGGCGCCCCGCTCGAATCCGAGGACGCGGGCACCCGGATGCTCCCGGCACAGGACGGCGGAGAGCCACTCCTCCGTGATGTCGTGGTAGGACCCGGGAATGTCCTCGGCGGTCGCCACGCGCGGCTTCGCGACCCGTTCCCGGAGGGTGTGGCCCGCGATGCGCAGCATCGATCCGGCCAGCCGTGCCTTCGCTGAAACGCTCAATTCTCACTCCTCATGTCGAGGGCCGGCCTCCCTGCCGGGAGGCACGGTCGCTGCCGGGGTCAACCCTGTCCGCCTCTCGTTGCGGACGACTTGAAACGTCCGGCAGGACGCACCCGGTGCCGCGAGGCGGCCGGCGCCGTGTGGCCGCGCTCGCAGACCACCCCCACAGGACCCGCCAAGTCAGCCGCAAGGTTCGCAAGTCGGGGGCAAAGGGCGGGTGTCATCGTTCGGTGCGCTGGGACCGCGAGGGATGCGCGTCCGCTCACGCGGCCGCAGCCACTCCTCCGTGCCGCTCGTCAGGGACGCGGCGCGGGCTCTCGGCCTCCCACCCGGAAGAAGCAACGAGGGACACCGCCATGAGCTCGAATCACGAAACCAGGCCTGCGCTGGAACCGATCGCCGTCGTGGGGATGGCCTGCCGGCTGCCCGGCGCCCGCTCCCCCGACGGAGCTGTGGGAGCTGCTGTGCCGCGGCGAGAACGCTATCTCCGAGATTCCCTCCGACCGGTTCCCGATCGAGGAGGTCTACGCCCCCGCATCCGGGGTGCCGGGAAAGCTCGCCTCGAAGTACGGCGGTTTCGTCTCCGGCATCGACGAGTTCGACGCGGAGTTCTTCGGCATCTCTCCCCGGGAGGCCGCGGCGACGGACCCGCAGCACCGCATGGTGATGGAGGTGGCCTGGGAGGCCTTCGAGGATGCCGGCCTGGTGCTGGAACGGATGCCTGAGCTGACCGGCGCTGTCTTCATGGGGGTCATCACCAACGACTACTGGGACCGGCAGTCGGGAGTGCTGGAAGAGCTCGACGTGCACACGGTCACGGGAAGCGCCAAAGGGGGCAACGCGGGCCGCATCTCCCACGCCCTGAACCTCACCGGTATGAGCGTGGCCCTCGACGCCGCATGCTCCTCCTCTCTGGTGGCCGTACAGCTCGCCGTCCAGTCGCTGCGGGCGGGCTCGTGCGATCTCGCCTTCGCCGGCGGCGTGAACGCCATCCTCACCCCTGATCACGGCATCGGGTTCTCCCAGGGCGCGATGATGGCCCTCGACGGCCAGTGCAAGGCGTTCGACGCCCGGGCCAACGGCTACGTCCGCAGCGAGGGCGTCGGCGTCCTGGTGCTCAAGACCCTCTCGCGAGCGCTGGCCGACGGGGACCGGATCCATGCCCTGATCCGCGGCGCGGCCGCCGGCAACGACGGGCACTCGGACGGTTTCATGGCCCCCCAGGTCCACGGACAGCAGGCCGCGCTGCGGGCGGCCTACCGCGACGCCGGTGTGGATCCGGCGAGCGTCGCCTACGTGGAGGCCCACGGCACCGGCACCAGCGTCGGCGACCCGGTGGAGATCGCCGCCCTGGACGGGGTGCTCGGGCAGGGGCGGCCGAAAGACCGCCCGCTCCTGGTGGGCTCGGTGAAGACCAACCTGGGCCACACCGAGGCCGCCGCCGGCGTCACCGGGCTGATCAAAACCGTGCTGTGCGTCAAGAACGGCTGGCTCCCGGCCAGCCTCAACTTCACCACGCCCAACCCCTTAATCGCATGGGACGAGATCCGGGTACGCGTGTGCGACCGGGGACAGGCCTGGCCGCAGGAAAACCAGCCACGCAGGGCCGGGGTCAGCAGCTTCGGCATCACCGGCACCAACGTGCACATCGTCGTGGAGGAGCCTCCGCAGACCGCGCACCCGGACGAGAGCCGCGAGGACGGCGACCGCCCCATGCTGCTGCCGGTCTCGGCCCGCACCCCCGGCGCCCTCACCGCGCTCGGGGCGCGCTACCGCGGCCTCCTTCAGACGGCCTCGCTTCAGGACGTCGCAGCGGCGGCGGGAGTCCGGCGCACCCATCACGACCAGCGGCTCGCCGTGGTCGCCGTCACGGCCGAGGAGGCCGCGGCCAAGCTGGACGCGTACGCCGCGAACGGCCACGCGGAGGGCGTGTACACCGGCGAAGCCGACGAACTGGGCGGAGCGAACCGTACGGCGTGGGTGTTCCCGGGACAGGGCGCGCAGTGGGTCGGCATGGGCCGCGACCTGCTCGACCAGGAGCCGGTCTTCGCCGCGGCGATCGCCGACTGCGAGAACATGATGCGCCGCTACGCCGACTGGTCCCTGACCGCCGAGCTCAGGGCGGATCCGGAGGCCTCCCGCCTCACCGAGATCGACGTGGCCCAGCCGGCGATCTTCGCGGTACAGGTGGCGCTGGCTCGCCTGTGGCGGTCGTGGGGCTTCGAGCCCGATGCCGTCATCGGGCACTCCATGGGCGAGGTCGCCGCGGCCCACGTTGCCGGAGTCCTCGACCTCGACGACGCCGCCCGGATCATCTGCGGCCGCAGCCGGCTGATCCGCGCCACCAGCGGTCGCGGCGCCATGGCCGCGGTGGAGCTGTCACCCGAACGCGCCGAGGCGCTGATCGCGGAGCGCGGTGGCCGGGCGGTCCTGGCCGTGCACAACGGGCCGGCCTCCTGTGTGCTCGCCGGAGCAGCCGAGGAGATCGACGCCATCCTCCGCGACCTCGACGCCGAAGGCGTCTTCGGGCGGCGCGTGCAGGTGGACATCGCCTCGCACAGCCCGCAGATGGACCCGCTCAGGGAACCGCTCCTCGAGTTGCTCGCCCCCCTGCGCCCCCGGCAGGGCGACGTTCCACTGATCTCCACGGTCACCGGCCGATTCGTCGACGGGGCGAGCATGGACGGGGCGTACTGGGTGGACAACCTTCGCGAGCCGGTGCTGTTCGCGGACGCCGTCCAGCATCTGGCGGGGTCGGGATTCGACACCTTCGTGGAGTTCAGCCCCAACCCGCTGCTCGCCCGGGCTGTCCAGCAGAACCTGCGTCACGCCGGCGGGGACGGGGTGGTCGTCACCGCGCTCACCCGCGACACCCCTGGCCGTACCGCCCTGCTGGAGGCCGCGGCCGAGCTGTACGTCAACGGCCGGGCCGTCGATTTCTCCCGCCTGCAGCCCCACCGTGGGCACCACGTGCCCCTCCCCTCCTACCCCTGGCAGCACGCGAGGTACTGGAAGGACCCGGTCAGGCGACCCGGAGTCGTCCGGGACGGCGGCGGCCACCCGATCATCGGCGCGGCTCTCACGCTGGCCCCCGCCGACACCCTGGTGTGGGACTTCGACCTGGACACCGAGCGACTGCCCTACCTGAATCACCATCAAGTCCATGACATGCCGATGCTGTCCGGCACCGCCTTCCACGAGCTGGCCCTTGCCGCCGGGGAGGAGGCGTACCGCGGCCGGACCTTCGCCGTGGAGGATCTCCGCATCGAGCGCGCCGTGTTCCTCACGGCGGACGTCCCTCAGCGCCTTCAGGCCCGACTCGACCCGGCCGGAGCCGACCACACCCGCCGCTGGACGTGTTACCTCGCGGACACGACCGGCGAGACCACCGAATGGTCCCCCGTCGCCACGGCCCTTGTGTGTTCCACCAACTCCCCCGAGGAGGCCCCCTGGGAGGGCCGTCCCGACCTCACCTGTTATCCCTGGACCGTCGACGTGGGGGAGCACTACGCCGCGCTGCGCCGCCGGGGCATCCAGCAGACGGGCCCGTTCCAGGCGATCGTCGCACTCCATCGGACGGAGGCGGCCGTCGCGGCCGAACTGCGGCTCGACGCCAGCATCACCGCCGGCCTGGACCGCTATATGTTCCATCCGGCGCTGCTCGACGCGGCCCTCCAGCCCGTGATGGCCCTCCTCGACGACACCGGCGGTGCGCATCACACCTATCTGCCGGTGCGCACGACCCGGTGCCGCGTGCACCGGCGCCTGCGGGCAGCCGCCCGTCTGTGGTCGACCGCGGTACGAATCTCCCCCGCGGACGATCCCGGCCTGGTCGAGTTCGACGTGCTGGTCAAGGACGACGAGGGCCGCGTGGTCGCGTCCATCGACGGCTTCCAGATCAGGCGGCTCGACGAAGATCCCCCCGAGGTCACCGAGCGGAAGGCCGCCCGCCTGCTGTACGGAGTGGAGTGGGCGGAACTCGACCCCCTGCCCGATCCCGCACCCGGGCACGCTCCCTGGCTAGTCGTGAGCGACTCCCCCGTCGGCGCCGAACTGTGCGACTCGCTGGCCGCAGCGGGCGGAGAGCCGCTGCTGGTCCAGCCCGGCGCCGGCTACCGGAGGCTCGATCCGCGGCGGTGCGTGCTCGACCCGGCCTCCACTCAGGACTGGACGATGCTCATAAAGGAACAGACCGCGAGCGGAGCCTGGCCCCCGAGAGCCGTCGTACGCCTGTCCGCCCCGCACTCCGGCGAGGGAGCGACCGGGCCGGAGGCACTGGCGGGCTCCTACGAGGTGCTTACGCTGGTCAAGGCACTGACGAGCGATCCGCAGGCCGCTCCCCGGCTCTGGCTGGTGACCACCGCCGCCCAAGCTCCCGACGGCATCGGGGACGTCGACCCCACGCACACCGCCGTGTGGGGCCTCGGCCGAGTGATCCCCTACGAGCACCCCGAACTGCGCTGCTCGCTGATCGACCTCCCCGGGAACCCGGACTCCGGCGTACTTCGCGCGCTCTCGGCCGAGATCAGGAATGACGGAACCGAGACCGAGATCGCTCTGCGGGGCGGCCGCAGGTATGCCGGCAGGCTCAGCCGCCGGCCGCTTCCCCCGGCACGCCCGGTCCCCGTGCGGCCGGACGCGACGTACCTGATCGCGGGCGGCTGTGGCGGGGTGGGGCTGCTCACCGCCGAATGGCTCGTGCGGAACGGTGCGCGCCATCTGGTCCTGGTGGGCCGGAGCGGCGCTCCGGAGAGCGCGGCGGAGCAGATCGCCGCGATGCGGTCCGCCGGCGCGAACGTGCACGTCGCCGCGGCGGACATCGCCTCCCGGGAGGCGGTGGCGGATCTGCTGAACCGCATCGCACGGGACATGCCTCCGCTGCGGGGAGTCGTCAACTCCGCCGTCGTCCTCGACGACGGGACGCTGGCACAGCTGGATCACGCGCGCTTCTTCGCCCCCATGTCCCCGAAGGTGGACGGCTCGTGGAACCTGCACGAGCTCACCCGCCACCTGCCGCTCGACTTCTTCCTGATGTACTCGTCGGCCGCCTCCGTCATCGGCTCTCCCGGGCAGGGGAACTACTCCGCGGCCAACGGCTACCAGGACGGGCTGGCCTGGCACCGCCAGTCCTGCGGGCTCCCGGCCCTGACAGTCAACTGGGGACAGTGGGCGGCCACCGGGCAGGTCGCCAAGGCGAACAAGGACCTCCGGCTGAACGAGCGCGGCTTCGCCGGTTTCGCCCCTGCGGAAGCGCAGGCCGTCCTCGGCCGGCTGCTGTCCTCTCCGCACGCGCAGGCGTCGGTCATGTCGTTCGACCCCACCGCCTGGACCCACTACTTCCCGGCTCTGCGCACCTCGTCCCTCCTTCGGCACCTGGTGCAGGACGAGTCGCCGGACGCGTCCGCGGCCGACCTCGATCGGGCCGCCCTCGCCCGCCTCGGTGAGGAGGAGGCCGGGCAACTGATCGCGGCGTACCTGTGCAGGCAGGTCGCGGCCGTCGTCCAGTTGCCCGAGGAGAAGGTGGACCCGGCGCAGCGCCCGCACCGTCTCGGACTCGATTCCCTCATGGCGGTTCAGCTGCGCAACCGGATCGCGGCCGACCTCGAGATCAACGTGCCGGTGGCGGTCTTCCTGCAGCGGCGTACGATTGGCGATCTCGCCACCGTCGCCCTCGCCCATCTGCGGGAATCCGCAGTCACGCCACACAGCTCCGACCCGGCGGGCCCAGGCAGGTGATGAGGTGCCGAAGAGCCGGCTCTCCGGCACCCGTACACGCCGACGCCGCCACCTCGTGCTCTCTTCCGGGGTGACCGCGCGCGACCCGCCCTCGTCGATCCGGCCGGCGAGCGGCCGGCACTGCCCGGCGTACGGGGAAGTGGCGTCGGCCGTCGTCGCCGACCCGGATCTGATCGGCCTGATCGACGGTCTCCCGGGGATGGAGCGCCACCCCAACCTGGTGCTGGCCGCGGCGGGTTTCCTCGGCGGGCCGCGGGAGGACGCCTCCCGTCTTCCCCGGTGGTGCGTGCGGCACTGGGACTCGCTGCGGGAGACGATCCTCACCCACCGGGTCCAGACCGACGAGGCCGGCCGGTGCGCGAGCCTGCTCCCGGTGCTCGCGTCCCTGCCGCAGCCCTCGCCCTCATCGAGGTCGGCGCCTCCGCCGGGCTGTGCCTCTCCCCCGACCGCTACCGCTATGACGATCTGCCGCCCGTCGGGCTCGTGGACAGCCCCGTCGTCCTGACGTGCCGCACGAACGGAAGGGTCCCGGTGCCCGAACGGGTGCCGGATGTGGTGTGGCGGGCCGGCATCGACCTCGACCCGGTGGACGTCGTACGTGCTGCAGTCCCGCGACGGGGTGCCACTGGACTACGTGCGCCAGCTCAACGCGCTCGCGCTCCGGCCGGACCTGGCCGTGCTCGTCACCGCCTACCCCGGCATCCTGGAGGACCGTCTACGGGCCCGGGGTGCGCACTACCGGTTCGAGCACGACGGATCATCCCGCGTCGAGGCCGGCATGTACGACGACCTCGCCGACGTGCTCGCCGAGGACGGATTCCCCATATGGCGGGTGGACACCGGTGACGATGCATGGCCGGATCCTGCTGTGCCTGCGCCAGGGCCCGGCTACGCCGACGACCTGTACTGCCTGCCGTCCGGGCACCTGGAGCTCGGCGAGACCATCGTCGACTGCGCGGTCCGCGAGGCCCGCGAAGAGGTCGGCGTCGCGATCGACCCGACCGACCTCCGCCCGGCCACCGTCGTCCACTACCTGTCCCCCGAGGGCCGCCCCCGTCTGGGTGTGTTCTTCGCGACCGACCGCTGGCACGGGGAGCCGTACAACGCCGAGCCGGCCAAGTGCGGCGGCCTGGCGTGGCCCCGGGTCGACGAGCTGCTAGACAACACCGTGCCGTACACCGCCGCCGGCGTCGAGCTGTACCGGTCCGGCGTGAGCATCGGGCTGCACGGCTGGCCCGAACTCGTCGGCGCCACGGCGTAGCCCGCGCAACACGAAGAACAGCCCCGCTCTCCCCGGGGGAGAGTGGGCCCTCGTTTCTCCGAGCTCATCATGCGTGGCGAGGATGGATCGCCCACGCGACTGCAACTGCCCCCGGGGTACCTCGTGGCGCGGACCGTGCGGCCCGAGGTCTAATGGCGCGCACCTCGGGGCCCCCGGGCCTGGGTTTGTCATGGTTTAAGGTCGGTTGCTACGAGTATTAGAGACGTCCGAGACGCAGCGGTTAGGAGGCTCGGGTGGATGTCCTCGATCAACTCGTCGACGCGGAGTTCCGTCTCGAACTCCTTCTCATGGCAGCCCTTCACGAGGAGGCGGAACGGCTGGCCGGTCCGTCCGTGAGTGACGTCGGCGCACACGTGAGGTAAGAGACGGATGCAGCAGGATCACGACCGGACAGCCGGCGCAAGCACGCCCGACGACGCGGCAGCGGCGGCGGCGCGGCTGGAGGCTGAGACCGCCGCGGCGGTGGCCTCCCTGCGTCGTCAGGCCGCCCAACTCCGTAGCACAGAGCCGCACGCTCAAGCCGGTTCGAGCGGTTGACCGTCGGCGTCTGCTGCGAGGGCGTCGCCGACGGAGCGAGACCGCTCGAAGTGCGGCAGTAGGTTCGTGATGCGCAGCGCGCTCTCGACGCGGGGATCGATTCCGGTGAGGACCAGGCGGATCCCACGCTCCTGGCAACCCTTCCACGTGAAGACGAGCACGCTGAGGCCGCCGCTACGGACCTCTTCGGAGAGGTCCGCGGCGGGGCGACGGGCGCGTGGAACGGCGACGCCCGTCAGCCGTTGCATGAGACCGGGCCTCCGCTGTCCAGAACTGCGCCGTCGTCCCGCACGAACTGCCATGAGTAGGCGTTAGCGGCCAGGGTGAGCTTGAGGACCCCGTTCGCCTGGAGCCGCTTTTGGCTGTTGGCCCGGACGGTGCCGAAGGGCTTCGGCGTCGCGCCCCCGGTGCCGACGACGAACTCGCGGATCCCCGACGAGGAGGCCACAGCGTCCGGTGTCTCCTTGGCGAACCGCTCGTAGTCGTGGTCGTGACCGCTGAGCACCAGGTCCGCGCGGACGCCGTACAGCACGTCCCAGAACGGCTTCACGTTGGGGAAGTCGCCGTGCTCGGAGCCGGAGCTGAACAGCGGGCGGTGCCAGTAGGCCAGCACGCAGGGTTTGGTGGTGCGGGCGAGGTCGTTCTGTAGCCAGGTGACCTGCTCGCCTCCCGCGCTACGGCTCACCTCCGAATTGAGCGACACGAGGTGCCAGTCGCCCAGGTCGAAGCTGTACCAGCTCTTGCCCGCGGGTGCCGCCGCGGTGCCGAAGTACTGGAAGTAGCCCGCCGCGCCGTCGCCGAGTCCGTACTCGTGGTTGCCCGGCGCCGGCTTCGTCTTCGCCTTGAAGCGGCCCCAGGTCGTGGCGTAGTAGCGGGTGAACTCCTCATACGTGCCGTTGTCGTACTGGTTGTCGCCGAGGGTCAGTACGGCGGCGGGGTTGATCGCGAGGACCCGCTCGGAGGTGCGGGCGTGCCCGCAGCCGCTGCCCTCGCAGGTGGTGGCGATGTCACCGGCGGCCACCACCACGTGCTCGCCGTCCTGGCCCGAGTCGGGCCCCAGGGCGGCCGTCTCCAGGATGCTGGCCCAGGAGCCCTCCTGGCTCTGCCAGAACGAGATCCGCACGTAGCGGGCGCTCACCGGCGCGGCGAACGGGTAGCTCTCGAACCCTGCGGTGCTACCCGAACTGCGGCCGGCCCAGACCACGGTGTAGTTCGCGCCGTCCGTTGAGGTGTAGATGTTGAAGTCGTTCCACCGCAGATCGCCGCGGTGCCAGGCGATCTTCAGGCCGCACAGTGTGCGCGCCTGGCCGAGGTCGAGCACCAGGTTCGCGCCGAGTCCCTGACCCGACCACCTGGTGGTGAGGTCGCCGTCGACCGCCTGGCGCGGGGGGTTAACGTCCTCCCACGTACTGGCCGTGACAGCGGAGACCGGCTGAACCGCCGTGCATCCGGGGATGGACGGGACGACCGTCGAGGGCACGTCCGCGGCTCGGGCAGGAAGACGCGCGCCCGCGTGCGCGGCGCCCGCGGCGCCGAGCGTGGACAGCAGGAGGAGGGCGCCGAGCGCGGCCCGCAGTACTTTCTTCCGGGAGATTCGGGACATTCGTGACCGTCCTGTCGGTGTTCCGGCGGTGGTGGTGAGCGTCCGGCCGCTCCGGAAGGCGGCCGGACATGAGGGCTTGCGACGCCTGGCGGACAGGCGTCGCGAACCCGCTTACGAGGTCAGGAGACGCCGTAGGCGGCGGCCTCGGTGATGCTGGCCCAGCCGTTGCCGGCGGAGCTGTTCCACCAGGAGACGCGGACGAACCGGGCCTGGCGCGGCGGGAAGCGGTACGGCTCGGCGTTCAGGGTCGACCCCGAGCTTCGTCCCTCCGCGGCCTTCGTGTAGGCGACCCCGTCGGGCGAGGTGTAGACGGTGTAGTCGTTCCACCGCTGGTCGCCCTGGTACCAGGCCACGTCCAGCCCGCACACCGACCGCGCGGCGCCCAGGTCGAGCGTCAGGTTCGCGCCGTACCCCTGGCCCGACCAGCGCGTGGACGGGTTGCCGTCGACGGCCTGCGCCGGCGGGTTGACCGCCTCCCACGTGCTCGCGGTCACCCCTGCTGGAACGAGCTTCACGGGGTAGGGGTCCGCCTGCCCGTCGGCGGCGATCTCCCGGACGCTGAACTTGGCCAGATCGACCCGCGTGGCGTCGTCCCAGCGGAAGGCCGCCTTCGGGCCGCCCCACGTCACCTTCTCGTCAGGCGACCCACCGCAGGGGTTGGGCGTGTCGATGGACCACCCGCCGGTGTCCTCGCGGGCCGCGACGCGGGTCCACGTGCCGTTGTTCGCCCGGTCGAGGTACGCCTCCAGCCGCACGCCGCCGGGGATGTCGTACATGACCATCTTGAAACCGACCATCTTGCCCTTGATTGAGTCGCCGCCGCCCGTGTAGGAGTCCTGCGCGTACCCGGCGCCTCCGTCGTGGTAGATCTCCTTCTCGAACTTGACGGCGCCGTCGGAGTAGCGCAGGTCGCCCTTGTAGGCGGTCCCCCAGCACGCCTCGGGGGTCTGCCCCTCGCCGGTGTGCCGACCGCCGCGTGCGTACCAGGTGAAGGCGTCTGCGTCGTCGGTGCCGCTGACGTAGCGGACATAGCCGGTGATCTCGACGTTCCGCCAGTCGTTGCCATCGTGCATGAACCCCTGAGTACGCAGGTCGGGCTGGCGCCAGGTGAGGGAGTCCTCGTCCTCGTCCTGGTCGTAGGTGGAGGTGGAGACGCCGATCCGAGTCTTGACGTCGCGAACGGTGAAGGTGCCGTCCAGGTTGGACGACATGGGCGTGCCGTCGAGGCGGGTGTCGGCGGAGGGATCGGCCGACAGGTGCCAGACCTGCCCTCCCGGCTTCGTGGGATAGATCATGCCGACGCCGTCGACCGGGTCGACACCCGCCAGCGGCACCGCGGCCGCGACAATGGTGGGCGTAG
Organism: Microbispora sp. GKU 823; assembly: GCF_002027145.1. Classification (NCBI taxonomy): domain Bacteria; kingdom Bacillati; phylum Actinomycetota; class Actinomycetes; order Streptosporangiales; family Streptosporangiaceae; genus Microbispora; species Microbispora sp. GKU 823. The sequence goes on from NZ_MWJN01000152.1 coordinate 13,801, forward strand.
TGGGAACCGAGGTGAATCCGGTGGCCGAGACGGCGCCGGCGACGGCCAGCGCGATCATCAGCAGGGAGGCACGGGAGCGTCGCATCGCGAACCGCCTGGTGTGGTGAGGAGGTCGTCGCTAGGGGCCGCTCCCGCGGTGTCTGCTCGTGGCAGGGGTGGTGCGGGAGCGGCGGGACGTTGAGGGAAGGGTTGGTTCAGGAGCCGAGGACGGCTGCTTCGGTGATGCTGGCCCAGTCGTTTTGAGGGTTCTGCCAGAAGGAGACCTTCACATACCGGGCGTCGCGGGGGCCGGTGGTGAACAGCTCCTGCTCAAATCCCAGCGTCGTGCCCGAACTGCGCCCCTCCCACGCCTTGGTGTAGGCGACCCCGTCGACGGAGGTGTAGGTGGTGTAGTCGTTCCATCGCTGGTCACCCAGGTGCCAGGCCACCCGCGTCCCGCACACCCGGCGCACCGACCCCAGGTCCAAGATGAGTGAGGCGCCGAAGCCCTGCCCCGACCAGCGGGTGGAGAAGTTGCCGTCGATCGCCTGAGCGGGCGGGTTGATCGCCTCCCAGGTGGTCGCCGTCGCCGACGCCACCGGCACCGTCCCCGCGCACGAGGGGTCCCCCGAACCTCCCGGCGCCACATCGGCGTAGACGGCCCGCTGGTCACCCAGCCGCAAGGAGTCGTAGAACATCACCCGCTGACTGGTGGTCGACGGCTTGTCGGGATTGGCCCAGTCCCACTTGTAGATGCCGAACTTGAAATACGGCGACCGTGGCCCGCCGGCGTGCGTTGCACCACTGCGCTGCAGCACCCGCTGCCCGTTGCGCCACACCTCGAACATGCCCTGGGTGTCGGTCCGCCACTTGACGTGCACCACCCAGTCGGTCCAGGCCCCGGTGGCGTACGGGCCCAGGTCGATGATGTCCCCGCGGAAGTCCACCTTCCAGTGCCCCTCGTCGGTCAGCAACGCCAGCGGCGGAGACCCGCCCCCGCAGTCGTCGCACTGGTGCCACTGACTGACGATCTCCGCGGACACGTCGTAGACCCAGCTGGCGGGCAGGTTGACGCTGAAGCCGTACCACCGCTCGGCGTTGAGGGGTTGTTCGTCGCGCTGGCTGATCTCCGCCCGCTTGCTGCCCGACTGGATCGGATCACCCCGGTCCAGCTCGAACCGCGCCGCGTAGGACCCGTCGCGTACCGGGCTGGACACCACGGCCGCGCCGTGGTCGGCCACCCACTGCTTGACGAACCCCGGAGGCGCCGAGGCCGGCATCGTCCGATCGGCCGCCGCCTCCCAGTTCAACGTCCTGAACACCCCCGCCGGATCGGCCTGCGCGGGCAGCGGCGTGCCCCCCAACCACCATCACCACCACGGTGACCAGCACCGCGGCGGCCGACGCCGCGACTCTCTTCCAGATCACTGTCATCACTCCCCTGTGGCCGGCCCGGCCCCGCCACTCGCGGCGGGGGGTGCCAGCCGGTGTGCGTTTCCGACAGCATCGGGGAGCATCGGATGACGGTCATGAGTAAGCGATGCTCATTCGTCGAGTCATGCCGCCCGGCCGGAGGCGGCCGTCAGGAGGCGACCGGTGTTCACGCGGTCGCGACCGAGCCTCGGATGTGCCCCCGCCCCAGACTGGCAGCGGCGGGACCTTCACCGTCGTCGCACACGTTCCCGGTTCACTGGCGGCGCTCTTGGTCGCCGTCCGGGGGTGGGCGGGCAGGTGAGCAGGGCCACCCACTGCCCGGAAACCAGTTTCTGCCAGCGCTGTCAACGACGCTCGAAATTTGACCCCGTAGCGACGCCTGAAAGTTGACCCCCTGGTGTTGATGTTGGTCGTGGTTG
>NZ_MWJN01000153.1:0-15513 GCF_002027145.1 Microbispora sp. GKU 823
TGGAACGCCGGGTCGCATTGGCCCTCGCCGGCGCCGGAAGCCGGGGCCAGACCTACGCCTCGTGGGTGGCGCGCAACCCGGACCGCGCGCGGCTCGTCGCCGTGGCCGACCCGGACCCCCACCGGCGCGGCCTCGTCGCGGCCGGGCACCCCGGGGTGGCGGAGTACGCGACCTGGCAGGACATGCTGGCCGCGGACGTGCCGGCCGACGCGGTGATCGTGGCGACCCAGGACAGGGACCACGTCGACCCGGCCGTCGCGTTCGCCCAGGCCGGGCGCGACCTGCTGCTGGAGAAGCCGCTCGCGCCCACGGAAGAGGAGTGCCGGCGGATCGTCTCCGTGGTCACCGAGGCCGGCGTGCGGCTGGCGGTCTGCCACGTGCTGCGCTACACGCCGTACACCGACCTGGTGATGGAGGTGGTCCGCTCCGGCGTGCTGGGCGAGATCATGAGCGTCCAGCACCTGGAGCCGGTGGGCTGGTGGCACGCGGCCCACTCCTACGTCCGCGGGCCGTGGCGGAGCGAGAAGCTGGCCAGCCCGATGCTGCTCGCCAAGTCCTGCCACGACCTCGACTGGCTGGCGTACGTGACCGGGCGCAGGATCGCCCGGGTGGCGAGCTTCGGCGACCTCGGCCACTTCCGGCCCGACAAGCGCCCCGCGGGCGCCGCGGACCGCTGCCTGGACTGCGCGATCGAGCCCGAGTGCCCCTATTCGGCGCCCAAGCTCTACTACCCCGCGCTGCGGGAGCGCGGGGCCGTCTGGCCCGTCAGCGTGATCACCGACGCGACGGACGAGGCGGGCGTCACCGAGGCGCTGCGCACCGGCCCGTACGGCAGGTGCGTCTACGCCTGCGACAACGACGTCGTGGACCACCAAGTGCTGGCCCTGGAGTTCGAGGGCGGCGCCACCGGGACGTTCACGATGACCGCCTTCACCGAGCAGACCCACCGGCAGACCCGGATCTTCGGCAGCCACGGGCAGCTCGTCGGAGACGGCGAGCGGGTGACGGTCCTGGACTTCCGCACCGGCAGGACCGAGACCACCGAGGCCGGCCCCGTCGGCGGCGCCAACGCCGGCGAGGGCCACGGCGGCGGGGACGACGGCGTGATGGACGCCTTCGTGCGCGCCGTGGCCGTCGGCGACGACGCCCTGATCCGATCCGGCCCGGCCGAGTCGCTCGCCTCCCATCTCGCGGTCTTCGCCGCCGAGCGCGCCCGGCACTCCGGCACCGTCGTCGACGTGCCGGAACAGTGAACTTCCCCGATCCCCCAGAGAGGACCTTCCCCATGCGACTTCGCATGCTCGCGCCGGTCGTGGTGGCGGCGCTCGCCGCCGCGGCCACCGCCTGTGGCTCCGGCTCCGACGCCGAGTCCGGCAAGCAGACCGTGACCATGTGGGTGTACCCGATCATCCCGGACGAGGCCAAGCACAAGGCCTTCTGGGACGGACAGATCGCCGCGTTCACCAAGGACAATCCGAACATCGACGTCAAGGTCGAGATCTACCCCTGGGCCAAGCGCGAGGAGTCGCTCACCACGGCGATCGCCGGCAACAAGGGGCCCGACCTCGTCTACCTGATCCCCGACCAGATCCCGAAGTTCGCCAAGGCCATCCAGCCGGTCGACTCCTATCTGTCGGACACGGCCAAGGCGGACTACCGCGACAACGTCAAGCAGGCCGTCACCCTCGACGGGAAGCTGATGGGCGCCCCGATCCTGATGGGCGCGAACCCCCTGATGTGCAACCGGAAGGTGCTCGACGCGGCCGGGGTCGAGGCTCCCAAGACCTGGGACGACGTGCTCGCGATCGCGCCGAAGCTCAAGGAGAAGGGCTTCGACGTCACCAACTACTACGCCGACCCCGGCGCCACGCTGAACCAGTCGTTCTACCCCCTGCTGTGGGAGGCCGGCGGCAGCGTGTTCACGCCCGACGGCGCCAAGGTGGCCTTCGCCGGGCCCGAGGGCCTCAAGGCGCTGACCTTCCTCAAGACGCTGGCCGACAAGGGCTACGTCGAGAAGGACCTGCTCACCGGCATCCCCGCGTTCGAGCAGACGCACCTGGCGCAGAACAAGACGGCCTGCACCTGGCAGCAGGTGCCCGCGGACGTCGAGTCGTTCTGGGGCGCGGAGAACATCAAGATCTACCCGCCGCTGAGCGACGCCAAGCAGGTCGGCTACGGCTCCATCGGCGCGCTGTCGATGCTCAAGGGTTCCAAGGCCAAGGACGCCGCCGGCAAGTGGCTGGCCTTCGCCTCCGGCGCCGCCGTCACCAAGGCGTACGACACCGCCTCGGGCTTCTTCTCCCCGCAGAAGTCGACCGGCGCCCTCTACACGGACGGGCCGAACGCCGAGATGGAGAAGACGCTCGACCTGATGCAGGGCGCGCCGCTGCACGACAAGGCGCGCGACGTCATGGGCGTGCTCGCGCCGGAGATCCAGGCCGCGCTGATCGGCCAGAAGAGCCCGCAGCAGGCTCTCACCGACGCCGCCACCGCGGCCAACGCCCTCATCGGCCAATAAGACCAGCGTCCCCGGCCGCCCCGAGCAGGGGCGGCCGGGACGGCGCGACAAGTTTCGAGACACCTGTGAGGTACACCCGTGACGGTCACCGCGGAGGCGCGTCCGCGCCGAGTGACGGCCCGGCGCAGGTCGGCGGGCGCCCGGTACGAGGCCCGCTGGGGCCTGGCGTTCGTCCTGCCGTGCTTCCTGTTGTTCCTGGCCTTCCGGTTCGGCCCGGCCGTCGTGGGGACCTTACTCGGCTTCTTCGAGTACACGGTCGGCGACAGCCCGACGTTCGTCGGCCTGGACAACTTCCAGCGGATGCTGCACGATCCGCTCTTCTGGCAGGCGCTCAAGGTGACCGTGATCTACACGGTGCTCTACCTGCCGCTGTCCGTCGGCGTGTCGGTGGGCCTGGCGCTGCTCGTGCGCCGTTCGTTCCGCGGGGTCCGGCTGTTCCGGTCGATCTTCTTCCTGCCGGTCATCACCAGCCTCGTCCTGGCGGCGACCATCTTCACCTGGCTGTTCTCCTCGTCGGGGCCGCTCGGTGAGCTGATCGGCGGCTCCTGGCTGGCCTCGCCGGTGCTCGTCATCCCCGCCCTGGTGATCGTGTCGGTCTGGTCCCGTTTCGGGTACGGCATGCTGATCGTCCTGGCCCGGCTCCAGGACCTGCCGCGCGAGCTGGAGGAGGCGGCGCTCAGCGACGGCGCGGGCCCGTGGCAGCGTTTCCGCTACGTGGTCCTGCCGCAGCTCCGGTCCGCGATCTTCTTCCTGGCCGTGATCGAGACCACGAACTCCTTCCAGGTCTTCGACCTCGTCTACGTCATGACGAGCGGCGGTCCGGGCCGCTCCAGCTACACCCTGGTCATGGACCTCTACGACCAGGGCTTCAAGTACTTCGACCTCGGCTACGCCAGCGCCCTCGGCGTCGCCCTGTTCGTGCTCACTCTGTTCGTCGCGCTGATCCAGCGGCTGCTCATCGGGAGGGCCAAGTGACCGCATACCGAGCGCTGGAGCCGGGACGCGCCGGCCGGGCCGTACGGATCGTGCTCCTGAGCGTCGCCTCGATCGTCACGATCTTCCCGTTCTACGCGATGGTCGTGCTCAGCCTGAAGCCGGTGGCGGCGGTCGAGTTCCCCGGCAGCCTGCTGCCCTGGCCGCTGGCCACCGGGGCGTACGAGCGGGTGCTCGGCGGCGGCGACCTGCCGCTGTGGACGCTGAACACGCTGATCTACTCGGTGGTCAGCGTCGTGCTCGTGCTGCTGCTCGCCTCGCTCGCCGGATACGCCTTCGCGAAGAAGCGTTTCCCCGGCAAGGAGACGATGTTCTGGTCGTTCCTCGCGATGGTGATGGTGCCCTACCACGTGACGCTGATCCCGCTGTTCGTCCTGGTGGCCAACGCGGGCGGAGTGGACACCTTCTGGGGGCTCATCGTGCCGACCCTCGCCAACGCGCAGGCGGTCTTCCTGATGCGGCAGTTCATCGGCGCGCTGCCCGACGAACTGTTCGAGGCGGCGCGGCTGGACGGCGCCTCGGAATTGACGATCTTCGTGAGGATCGTGCTGCCCCTGTGCAAGCCGATCCTCGCCACGCTGGGCCTGTTCGTGTTCCTGTGGCACTGGAACGACTTCCTCTGGCCGCTGATCGTCGGGCAGAGCACCGACATGCGCACGCTGACGGTCGGCATCGCGTCGCTGCAGGAGCAGAACGTGCCGCTCAACGTCGTGCTCGCGGGCGCGACCGTGGCCTTCGTGCCGATCTTCGCCGCCTACCTCGTGGGACAGCGCTACCTCACCGAGGGCGTCACCATGTCTGGAATCAAGGGATAAACGATGTTCGACTCTGAATCCGCGCTGGAAGACCGGCTGACGACGCCGTCACCCGCCCTCGTCGCCTCCCTGGCCTCGGGTGCCGGCGACCTGGTCGTGCTCGGCGCGGGCGGCAAGATGGGCCCCACGCTGTGCCGCCTGGCCCGCCGGGGCCTCGACGAGGCCGGCCGTACGGGTGACGCTGTGTGGGCGGTCTCCCGCTGGTCCGACCCTGCCGCGGCCCGCGACCTGGAGCGGCACGGCGTGCGGACGGTGACGTTCGACCTGATGGGGAACGCGGACCTGGGCGCGCTGCCGGACGCCCGCGACGTGGTGTTCATGGTGGGGGCGAAGTTCGGCACCGCCGCCGCCCCCTACCTCGCCTGGGTGGTCAACGCCGCGCTGCCCGCGCGCGTCGCGGAGCGGTACGCCGGCGCGCGGATCGCCGCGTTCTCTACAGGGAACGTCTACCCGCTCACCGGCCTGGAGACCGGCGGCTGCGCCGAGACCGATGCGACCGGGCCGGTCGGGGAGTACGCGATGAGCTGCCTCGGCCGGGAGCGGGTGTTCGAGCACGCGGCGCAGCGCGGCACGCCGGTGAGCCTGCTGCGCCTGAACTACGCCGTGGACCTGCGCTACGGCGTGCTCGCCGACATCGGTCAGACGGTGCTGTCGGGGTCGCCGGTGGACGTCACCACCGGTCACGTCAACGTCGTGTGGCAGGGCTACGCGAACGAGGTCGCGCTGCGCTCCCTGGAGCACGCGTCGTCCGACGCCTTCGTGCTCAACCTCACCGGTCCCGAGACCGCGTCGGTCCGGCGGATCGCGTCCCGCTTCGCGGAGCGGTTCGGCGTCGCCGCGGAGTTCACCGGCGCCGAGGCCCGTACGGTCCTGCTCAGCGACGCCACGCGCTGCCACGCGCTGTTCGGCTACCCCGACGTCCCCCTGGGCACGCTGATCGACTGGCAGGCCGACTGGCTGCGGCGGGGACTGCCCGTCTCGGGCAAGCCCACCAAGTTCGCCGTGCGCGACGGGAGGTTCTGATGTCTCTCGCACCGCTGCTCGACGGGGCGGTCATCCCCGCCCACCCGCTCGCCCTCACCGCGGACCGCACGCTCGACGAGCGCCGCCAGCGGGCCCTCACCCGCTACTACCTCGCGGCGGGCGCCGGCGGGATCGCCGTCGGCGTGCACACCACCCAGTTCGCGATCCGGGAGGCCGGGCTGCTGCGGCCGGTGCTGGAACTGGCCGCGGAGACCGTCGCCGCGAGCGACAGGGCAGGGGACGTCGTGACGATCGCGGGCGCCTGCGGCCCCGTCGCGCAGGCGGTCGCGGAGGCGGAGCTCGCGGCGGGCCTCGGGTACGACGCGGTGCTGCTGTCGCCGGTCGTCCCCGGCGCCACCGAGGCCGACCTGCTGGAGCGGGCGCGCGCGGTGGGCGAGGTGCTGCCGGTGATCGGGTTCTACCTGCAACGGGCCATCGGCGGCCCGGAGCTGTCCCGGGGCTTCTGGCGGGCGCTCGCCGACCAGCCGTCCACCGTCGCCATCAAGGTCGCGCCGTTCGACCGGTATCGCACGCTGGAGGTCGCGCACGGCGTCGCCGCCTCCGCCCGGAGCGAGGAGGTGGCGCTCTACACCGGCAACGACGACCACATCATCGGCGACCTGCTCGCCACGCTGCCCGGCGGGCTGCGGTTCCGCGGCGGCCTGCTCGGCCAGTGGGCGGTCTGGACCCGGGCCGCCGTGGCGATGGTCGAGCAGGTGTCCCGGGACCCCGCAGGGCTGGCCGGGAAGGCGCAGCAGCTCACCGACGCCAACGCGGCGGTGTTCGACGCCGCGCACGGCTTCGCCGGGTGCATCGCGGGTGTGCACGAGGTGCTCAGGCGGCAGGGCCTGCTCGCCGGCGTCTGGTGCCTCGACCCGGACGAGGGCCTGTCGCCCGGCCAGGCCGAGGAGCTGACCCGGGTGACGGCCGCCTACCCCTGGCTCGTGGACGACGACTTCGTGGCGGAGCACCTCGATGCCTGGCTCGCCTGACGCGCGCACGCTGGTCTGCGTGCCGCCGGACCTGCGCGCCCGGCTGTTCGGGGGAGAGCTCGGCGGGGCCCGCCTGCTCGACGACCCGGCCGACCGGGCCGGCCTGGCGGAGGCGCTGCCCGGCACGGAGATCCTGGTCACGGGCTGGGGAATGCCGGTCCTCGACGCGGCCCTGCTGGACCTCGCGCCGAGCCTGCGGCTGGTCGCCCACATCGGCGCCAGCGTCAAGTTCTTCGTCACCGGCGAGGTGTTCGCGCGGGGGATCAGGGTGACCCAGGCGGGGCAGGCGATGGCCCGCCCGGTCGCCGAGGTGGCGCTCGCCTTCACCCTGTCCCTCCTGCACCGCATCCACCGTTTCGACCACGCGCTGCGCGGCGGTGCCGAGTGGCACGCGGCGGAGCAGGCGCCGCCGCGGCACGAGATCCTTGGATGCCGCGTCGGGGTCGTCGGCGCCTCCCGCACCGGCCGGGCGTACCTGGAGCTGGTGCGCGCCCTCGGCGCGGAGACGGTGGTGAGCGATCCCTACTTCGCGGGGGAGCCCGGCGTGCCCGCCGTGCCGCTGGACGAACTGCTGGCCACGAGCAGGATCGTGGCCCTGCACGCGCCGGTGCTGCCGGAGACCAGGCACCTGCTCGGCGCGCGCGAGCTGGCGCTCATGCCCGACGGCGCGGGGCTGGTGAACACGGCCAGATCGTGGCTGGTGGACGAGGAGGCGCTCCTGGCGGAGCTGCGCACCGGGCGGATCGACGCCGCGATCGACGTCTTCGACGCCGAGCCGCTGCCCGCGGACCACGGATTCAGGAGCCTGCCGAACGTCCTGCTCACGCCGCACCAGGCGGCCGGGACGGTCGAGGCGCGGCGGCGCCAGGGCGCGCTCGTGCTGGACGAGATCCGGCGCCACCGCGCGGAGCTCGCGCTGCGTCACGAGGTGACTCCCGAGATGCTGGAGCGGATGGGTTGACCGAGTTCAGGACCGTGCGCGCGGACGAGGTGACCTCCCTGTACGCGCTGTGGGCGGGGGCCTTCACCGCGTCCCACATCGTGCCGCTGTACGAGCAGGACGAGGGGCGCCTCGGCCGCACGCTCGTGGCCGCGGACGCCACCGGCGTCCTGGCCGTGGTGTACTGGCTGCCCCGCGACGTGCGCGACGCTCACGGCGGCGTCCGGCGGGTGGGCTGCGTGTCCAGCGTCGCGACGAGGCCGGACGCCCGGGGCAGGGGACTGGTCAGGCGGTTGCTCGCGATGGCGGCCGACGCGATGACGGCGGCCGGGTGCGCGTGGTCGCTGCTGTTCACCGGCACGCCGGGCGTCTACTCCGGTTCCGGCTGGCGGGTGTTCGACCGGCCGCGCGTGGACGGCCGCTTCGCCGCCGCCGGGACTCTCGCCGCCGGCTGGACTCTCGACGCAGGCTGGACCGCCGGACCGGCCGGGCTCGGCGACTGGACCGTGCACGACGACTGGACCGTGCTCGCCGCGCTGCACGACCGGCACGACGACCGACGCCCGCTCACCACCGTGCGTTCCGCCCGGGACTGGACCGGCCGCGTCCCGGTCTGGTACGGCCCGCCGCACGAGATCCTGCTGGTCCGCGAGCACGGCACCCCCATGGCGTACGCGGTGGTGGACTGGAGCGCCGGGGACGTGGTCGAGGTGGCGCTCGCGGACGGCCGGGCGGCCGCGCCCCTGCTGCGTGCCGTGGCCGCCGAGGCCCGTGCGCGCGGTGTGCGGTCGGGATGCCTGCGCGCGCCGCTCGACCCTCCGATCCGGTCCGCCCTGCCCCTCCTCTTCGAGGAATGGGAGCGCCGGGACGAGCAGACCGGCATGGCCAGGCCGCTGCTGCTAAAGGAGGCCGAGGTCAGGGCCGTCGTCGAACATCCGCTCGCCGTGCACTGGACGGCCGACTATTTCTGACCGTCACCGCCGCCGAAGGCTAAAGTGCTACCAGAACCTTGTTCTCTTTCTGGAAGGGTGGCGCCATGCCTGCTGGTGAGGATTCCGAGCTGAGGTTCGACGGGAGGGTGGCGATCGTCACCGGAGCCGGGCACGGGCTCGGCCGGTCGCACGCGCTGCTGCTCGGCCGGCGCGGGGCGAAGGTCGTCGTCAACGACCTCGGCGGCGCCCTCGACGGCTCCGGCGCGTCCTCGGGACCGGCGGCGGAGGTCGCCGAGCTGATCGTGAAGAACGGCGGAGAGGCGGTGGCCAGCACCGACAACGTCGCCACGCCGGAGGGCGCGGAGGCGATCGTGCGGACCGCGCTCGACGCGTTCGGCCGCGTGGACGTGGTCGTCAACAACGCCGGCATCCTGCGCGACCGCTCGTTCGGGAAGATGACGGTCGAGGAGTTCGACGCCGTGATCGCCGTGCACGTGCGCGGCTCGTTCCTGGTCAGCCGGGCGGCGTTTCCGCACATGAAGGAGCAGGCGTACGGGCGGATCGTGAACACCTCCTCGCCCGCCGGGCTGTTCGGCAACTTCGGCCAGGCCAACTACTCGACAGCCAAGATGGGCCTGGTGGGCCTGACCAAGACGCTCGGCATCGAGGGCGCGCGGGCGAACATCAGGGCCAACGCGATCGCCCCCGTGGCGTGGACGCGGATGACCGAGACGCTGCTGCCCGCGGAGTTCGAGAGCAAGTTCACCCCCGAGCGGGTCAGCCCGCTGGTGGCGTACCTGGCCCACGAGAGCTGCGAGACCAGCGGCGAGGTGTTCTCGGTCGGGGCCGGCCGGATCGCCCGGGTGTTCGTGGCAGAGGGGCCGGGCTGGCGGACCGACGACCTCACCGTCGAGGCGATCCGCGACAACTGGGAGGCCGTCATGGCCGAGCAGCCCTATCTCCCCACGAAGCTGGGCGAGCAGGCCGGCGCCTCCCTGCAGGCGATGCTCTGACCTCCCTCGCCGCGCCCGGCCGGCCGTCAGAGCTCCTCGGCCGGCTCCGGCGGGCCGATGAGGTCGAGGGACAGGTCCCCGGGCCGCCGGGGCGCGGGCGCGCGGCCGGGCGGCTGCCTGACCCGCAGGCCGGGGAAGGGCGGCGGCGCGTTGCGCCGGGCCTGCGGCTGCGCGCCGAGCGTGAACTCCTCGCCGTGGTGCGACAGCGTGAGGGGCGGGCCGTGCAGGAGCCGGTACGTCGTGCCGTCCGGGGTGACGTCGACCCGCAGCAGGCGGCCCCGGTAGCGTACGCGGAAGGTGAGCCGGGTGATGCCCGAGGGCAGGCGGGGGGCGAAGCAGACCCGCCCCTCGCGTGCCCGCATGCCGCCGAACCCGGCCACCAGCGCGATCCACGCCCCGGCCAGCGAGGCCATGTGGACGCCGTCGCGGGTGTTGTGCTCGAGGTCGCGCAGGTCCATCAGCGCGGCCTCGCCCAGATAGGCGTAGGCGAGGTCGAGCTGTCCCACCTCGGCGGCGAGCACGGCCTGCGTGCAGGCCGACAGCGAGGAGTCCCGCACGGTCAGCGCCTCGTAGTAGGCGAAGTTGCGCGCTTTCTGCTCGAGGGTGAACGCCTCGCCGCACAGGTGCATGGCCAGCACGAGGTCGGCCTGCTTGACGACCTGCTTGCGGTAGAGGTCGAAGTAGGGGAAGTGGAGCAGCAGCGGATACTGCTCGGGTGCGGTGCCCGCGAAGTCCCACACCGCGTGCCCGGTGAAGCCCTCGCTCTGCTCGTGGACCCCCAGCCGCTCGTCGTACGGCAGGTAGGTGGCGGCGGCGCAATCGCGCCACATGGCGGTCTCCTCCAGCGTGACCCCCAACTGCTCGGCCCGGTCGCGGTGGCGTACGGCCGCCGCGGCGGCGGCCCGCAGGTTCCGCTGGGCCATGAGGTTGGTGTAGACGTTGTTGTCCGCGATGGCGCTGTACTCGTCCGGGCCGGTCATGCCGTCGAGGCGGTAGCGGCCCTCGGCGTCGTGGTGGCCGAGCGCGCACCACAGCCGGGCGGTCGCGACGAGCAGCGGCAGGCCGATGTCCCGCTCGAAGTCGGTGTCCTCGGTCGCGTCGACGTACCGCGTGACCGCGGCGGCGATGTCGGCGTTGACGTGGAAGGCCGCCGTGCCCGCCGGCCAGTATCCCGAGCACTCCTCGCCGTTGATCGTCCGCCAGGGGAAGGCGGCCCCGCCGGCAAGCCCGAGCTGCTCGGCCCGCGCCTGGGCGAGGGGCAGGATCGAGGCGCGCCACGTCAGGGCGTCGGCGGCGGCCCGGGGGTAGGTGTAGGTGGCCACCGGAAGCACGAAGCTCTCGGTGTCCCAGAACGCGTGCCCGTCGTAGCCCGAGCCGGTCAGCCCCTTGCCCGGGATGGGCCGCCCGCTCAGCCGGCGCCCGCCCTGGAGCAGGTGGAACAGCCCGAAGCGCACGGCCTGCTGCACCTCGGCGTCGCCCTCGACCTCGACGTCGGCGCCCGCCCAGAAGTCGTCGAGGAAGGCGCGCTGCTCGGCGCACAGGCCGTCCCACCCGGTGAGCCGGGCCGCCGCCAGCGCCGCCACGACCTGGTCGTGCATCGCGGGCCTGGATCGCTTGGCCGACCAGCCGTAGGCGAAGAACTTGTCAAGCCGCAGCCGCTCGCCCGGCACGAGCCGGGTGGCGATCGTGACCCGGCTGACGTTGCCGCCGCCGTCGCACTCGGCCCGGGTGCCGTCCGGGCCGTCGATCTCGTGGCGCATCGCCGCCGCGACCCGCAGCCGGCTGGCCCTGGTGGAGTGGACCATGACGCACACGTTGTTGCGCGCGGCGACGTTCTCCTCCAGGACCAGCGGCGCCTCCAGCGCTGCGGCGGCGCGGGGGTCGGCGGTCGGCGGCGGCACGGTCTCGTTGGCCACCAGTTCCGACTGGACGACGACGTTGAGCGGCTGGTCCACCGGCTCCACCTCGTAGCGGACCGCTGCCACGGCCCGGTGGGTGAACGACACGAGCCGGGTCGAGGTGACGCGCACCTGGGCCCCGGTCGGCGAGCTCCAGCAGGCCTTCCGGGTGAGCGTCCCCGCCCGCAGGTCGAGGACCCGCTCGTGTGAGTGCAGCGTGCCGTAGCGGACGTCGAACGGCTCGTCGTCCACGAGCAGCCGGATCAGCTTGCCGTTGGTGACGTTGACGACCGTCTGCCCGGACTCGGGGTAGCCGTAGCCCGCCTCGGCGTACGGCAGCGGGCGCAGCTCGTAGAAGGAGTTGAGGTAGGTGCCCGGCAGGCCGTACGGCTCGCCCTCGTCGAGGTTGCCGCGCAGCCCGATGTGCCCGTTGGACAGCGCGAACACCGACTCGGTCTGGGCGAGCACGTCGGTGTGCAGGTGGCACTCCCGCACCGACCACGGCTCGACGATGAAGGCGGGATGCTTGATCATTTGTCGTCCAGCAGTTCGGAGAGGTCCGTCACCACCACGTCGGCGCCGTTGTCCCGCAGGCTTCGGCCTGATGCCCGCGGTCCACGCCCACCACGACGGCGAAGCCGCCCGCGCGCCCGGCGGCGACCCCCGCCAGCGCGTCCTCGAACACCGCGGCCTCGGCCGGTGCGAGCCCGAGCGCCTCGGCGGCGGCGAGGAACATGTCGGGGGCGGGCTTGCCCGCCAGCCCGCGTTCCCTGGCCACCTCGCCGTCGATCCGCGCATCGAACATGTCGTCGAGCCCGGCCGCGGCGAGCACGCGCGCGGTGTTGGCGCTGCTGGAGACCACCGCGCGGCGCAGTCCCGCGTCGTGGGCGGCGCGCAGGTAGCGCACCGAGCCCTCGAAGACCTCCACGCCCTGCCGGTCGAGGATCCCTTGGACCAGTTCGTTCTTGCGGTTGCTCAGGCCGTTGACCGTGGGCATGCCCGGCGGGTCGTCCGGCTTGCCCTCGGGCAGGTCGATGCCCCTGGCCCGCAGGAACCCCCGGGTGCCGTCCAGGCGCTTCTTGCCGTCGACGTACCGCTCGTAGTCGCCGGTCTCGTCGAAGGGCACGAACGGCGTGCCGGTCGCGACCGCCCGCTCGCGCAGGTACTCGTCGAACATCTCCTTCCACGCCGCGGCGTGGATCCGGGCCGTGCGCGTGAGCACCCCGTCCATGTCGAACAGGCAGCCGCGCACCCCGTCAGGCAAACCCAGCATGTCAGGCAACCCCCAGCGTGCGCCTTCCAACCATCCTCTCTGCTCTCCTACCCCGCACGCAGGACGCTACTTTTGCTGATTTCAGCGAAAGGTTGCATCACATCGATAAAAGGTCTTCCCCAATCAGCAGAAAAGAGGTACGTTTCCAGCCAATCACCGGGACGCGGAGGCGTACGTGAAGAGGACGACCATCAGGCCGGAGAACGTCCACCAGGCCGCGCTCCTGCGGTTGCTGAGGGACGGCGGGCGTTCCCGTGCCGAACTCGGCGACGTGGTGGACCTGTCACGGTCGAAGCTCAACGTCGAGCTGGACCGGCTGCTCGAGCTGGGGCTCGCAGAGCCCGACGGACTGGCCGCCTCGCGTGGCGGCCGGCGCTCGGGACGCGTACGGCTGGCCCGTGACATCCGGTTCGGCGGGATCGACATCGGCGCCACCTCGATCGACGTCGCGGTCACCGACGGTGAGCTCAACGTGCTCGGTCACCTGAGCGAGCCCTGCGACATCAAGGAGGGGCCCGCCGTCGTGCTCGACCGGGCCATCGAACTGCTCGGCAAGCTGAGCAGGGACGGGCTGTTCACCGATCTGAGCGGCGCCGGCATCGGCGTCCCCGGGCCGGTGAGTTTCGCCGAAGGCGTTCCGGTGGTGCCGCCGATCATGCCGGGCTGGGACCGTTACCCGGTCAGGGAGACGGTCGGGCAGGCGCTGTGCTGTCCCACGGTGGTCGACAACGACGTCAACATCATGGCGCTCGGGGAACTGCACGCCGGTGTCGCGCGGCACGTCGAGGACTTCCTGCTCGTCAAGATCGGCACCGGTATCGGCTGCGGCATCGTGGTGGACAGCAAGATCTACCGCGGGGTGTCGGGCAGCGCCGGCGACATCGGCCACATCCGGGTGGACGACCTCGGGCCGGTCTGCTCCTGCGGCAACTCGGGCTGTCTGGAGGCATACTTCGGCGGCGCCGCGCTGGCGCGGGAGGCCGTCGCGGTGGCCCGCTCGGGCGGCTCGCCGTACCTGGCCGAACGGCTCGCGGTCGCGGGCACGCTGACGGCCGAGGACGTCGCCGCCGCGGCGGCGCAGGGGCGACGCGGGCGCGATCGGGCTGATCCGCGACGGCGGGCGCCGGGTGGGCCAGGTGCTGGCGAGCCTGGTCAGCTTCTTCAACCCCGGCCTAGTGATCATCGCGGGCGGCGTGGCCAAGCTCGGCCACGTGCTGCTCGCGGAGATCAGAAGCGTCGTCTACCGCAGGTCGCTGCCGCTCGCCACCGGAAACCTGCCGATCGTGCTGTCCGAACTCGGCGATACCGCGGGTGTCATCGGCGCCACCCGCCTCATCAGCGACCACGTCTACTCCGCCAACTGATCATCGTTGGGAGACCCCCATGGGAGACGAACACCCCCTGCTTCAAATGAGGGGGATCGTCAAGCAGTTCCCCGGCGTACGCGCGCTGGACGGCGTGGACCTTGAGGTCAGAGCCGGAGAAGTGCACTGCCTGCTCGGCCAGAACGGCGCCGGAAAGTCCACGCTCATCAAGATCCTGTCCGGTGCCCACGAGCCCGACGAGGGCGAGGTGCTGCTCGACGGCTCGCCCGTACGGCTGGCGCCGCCGACCGCGGCCATGGGCCACGGAATCGCCACCATCTATCAGGAGCTCGACCTGGTCGACGGGTTGAGCGTCACGGAGAACATCTTCCTCGGCCACGAGATGGCGACCTTCGGGTTCTCCCGCCGGGCCGAGGCCGACCGGGCGACGTCCGAGCTGCTCAAGCGGCTGGGGCACGGCGAGATCCGCCCCCGCACGGAGGTGGGCCGGCTGTCCCCGGCGCACAAGCAGATCGTCAGCATGGCCAGGGCGCTGTCGCACTCGGCCCGGCTGATCATCATGGACGAGCCGTCGGCCGCGCTGGCCCACGACGAGGTCGAGAACCTCTTCCGGGTGATCCGCGACCTCACCTCCCAGGGTGTTGCGGTGATCTACATCTCCCACCGCCTGGAGGAGATCCGCGAGATCGGCGACCGCGTCACGGTGCTGAAGGACGGCCGCACGGTCGCGGTGGGGCTGGCGGCCAAGGACACGCCGACCTCGCAGATCGTGGCGCTGATGACCGGCCGCAACGTCGAGTACGTCTTCCCGCCCCGGCCGGACAGGGACGCCCACGAGGGGCGGCCCGAGGTGCTGCGGGTGGAGAACCTGACGCTGCCCGGCCGGTTCGCCGACGTGTCGTTCAGCATCAGGGCCGGGGAGATCGTCGGCCTGGCCGGTCTGGTCGGCTCGGGCCGCAGCGAGATCATCGAGGCGATCTACGGCGCACGGCGGGCGAGCGGCCGGGTCGTGCTCGACGGGCAGACGGTGCGGCCGGGCAGCACGACCCGCGCGGTGCGGATGGGCATGGGCCTGGCGCCCGAGGAGCGCAAGGCGCAGGCGTTGCTGCTGGACCACCCCGTCGCGCAGAACATCACGCTGGCGAGCCTGAGCCGCTACACCAAGCCGCGATGGCTGGGCTGGCTCGACCGCAGGACCGAGTTCGCCGAGGCCAAACGGCTGTCGGAGGCGCTGGACATCCGTCCGCCCGATCCGCGCCGGCCGATCAGGACGTTGTCGGGCGGCAACCAGCAGAAGGCGGTGCTGGGGCGCTGGCTGGCCGAGGACCGCAAGCTGCTGCTACTGGACGAGCCCACGCGTGGTGTGGACGTCGGAGCCCGGGCCGAGCTGTACGCGCTGGTGCGCAAGCTGGCCGACGACGGCATCGGCGTGCTGCTGGTGTCCAGCGAGGTGCCCGAGGTGCTCGGCCTGGCCGACCGTGTGCTGGTCATCCGCGAGGGCCGGATCGTCCACGAGGCGCCGGCCGAGGACCTGGACGAGCACCGCGTGCTCGACCTGGTGATGGTCTCCGCGGAGGAGACGTCCGGGTCCGACGAAGCAAATCCCCCCTCCGAAGGAGCGTTCCATGACTGAGGTCGATCAGGCCGCGCCGGCCGGTCCCCGCGTGAAGGCGGCGGGCCCGGGCGGTCGCCTCGGCCGGCTGGGTGAGGTCCGGCATCTGGGTCTGGTCGCGGCGCTGGTGCTGCTGGCGATCGTGGGCCTGGTGACCCGGCCGGAGAACTTCGCCACGT
>NZ_MWJN01000154.1:0-15276 GCF_002027145.1 Microbispora sp. GKU 823
GACCTGGCCGATGTGGCGCTACCTGCTCGGCGGGCTGTGGTCCACCGCGCTGGCCGCCGTCGTGTCCGCCGCGCTCGCGATGGCGGCCGGGATCGCCCTCGCGCTCGGACGGCTGTCGCGGCGCCGGGCGGTCCGCCTGCCGTCCGCCGCGTACGTCGAGGCCGTGCGGACGATCCCGGCGCTGCTGCTGGTCTACCTCGTGCTGTTCGCGCTGCCGAGGTACGGCCTGGACCTGCCGTTGTTCTGGAAGCTCGTGGTGCCGCTGGCCGTGTCCAACGCGGCGGCGTTCGCCGAGATCTTCCGGGCCGGGATCATGTCGGTCGAGCGGGGGCAGGGGGAGGCCGCCCTGGCCCTCGGGCTCACCCATGGGCAGTCGATGCGGCTGGTCGTGCTGCCGCAGGCGGCCCGCCGGGTGCTGCCCTCGATCGTCAGCCAGTCGGTCGGCCTGCTGAAGGACACCTCGCTCGGCTTCGTCGTCAGCTACGCCGAGCTGCTCTACAGCGGCAAGGTCCTGGCCAACTACAACGGCCTGCTCATCCAGACGTACATCGTCGTCGCGCTGGTCTACCTCGTGGTCAACGCGTCGCTGTCCGCGCTCGCCCGTTCCCTCGACCGCTCCGTCGCGGGCGGGGGCGGTCCAGGCAGAAGGATCACCCGTGGCAGGAGGATCACCCGTGTCCCTCGCTGAATACGCCCCGCTCGCGGAGGTCGTGCGGTCCGGCTTCGTGGAGAGCGTCCACTTCGGCAGCGCCGTCGCGCTCTCGGCCGGCGGCGAGGTCGCCGTCGCCCGCGGCCCGGTGAACGCGCCGGTGCTGCCGCGCTCGTCGGCCAAGCCGTTCCAGGCCCTCGCCTGCCTGCTCGCCGGGGCCCACCTGCAGGGCCCCGCGCTCGCGATCGCCGCGGGCAGCCACACGGGGGAGGACTTCCACGTGCGGCTCGTGGCCGAGATGCTCGGCGAGGCCGGGCTCGGCTTCGAGGACCTGCGCTGCCCGCCCGACTGGCCGGAGGACGAGGCCGCCCGGCAGGCCCTGGTCAGGGCGGGCCTCGGGCCGTCGCGGGAGCGGATGAACTGCTCGGGCAAGCACGCCGCGATGCTCGCCGCCGCCGTGGCCGCGGGCGCGCCCACGGCCACCTACCTCGACCCCGGCCACCTCGTGCAGGAGCGGGTCGGGTCGGTGGTGGAGGAGCTGTCGGGCGAGAAGGCCGCCCACGTCGCCGTCGACGGCTGCGGCGCCCCGCTGTTCGGGATCTCGCTGAGCGGCCTGGCCCGCGCCGTACGCGCGATGGTCGTGTCCGCGCCCGGGACGCCGCCGCGCGCGGTCGCCGACGCGATGCGGGCGCACCCGGAGTACGTCGGCGGGACCGGCCACGTGAACACCCGCCTGATGCGGGCGCTGCCCGGCGCCGTGGTGAAGGGCGGTGCCGAGGGAGTGCTGGTCGTGGCGCTCGCCTCCGGGCACGCGGCGGCCGTCAAGGCGATCGACGGCGGTCCCCGGGCGACGACCGCGATCGCGCTCGCCGCGCTGCGGGCCGCGGGCGCGGACGTCTCGGCGGCGGCCGAGTTCACGACCGTTCCGGTGCTGGGCGGGGGCGTCCCGGTCGGCGAGATCCACGCGGCTTTTTAAGTGGGGGAGAGCATGAGCCTGACGTACGAGATCTGCATCGACAGCACAGCCGGGGCGCTGGCCGCCGAGCGGGCGGGCGCGCACCGCGTGGAGCTGTGCGCCGCGCTGTTCGAGGGCGGCCTGACGCCCACCCTGGGCACGGTCGAGGCCACGCTGGCGGCGGTCTCGTCGATCCGGGTCCACGTGATCATCCGGCCGCGCGGCGGCGACTTCGTCTACGACGAGCACGAGGTCGCGGCGATGGTCCGCGACGTCGCGGCGGTGCGCGACGCCGGGGCGCAGGGCGTCGTGATCGGCGCGCTCACCCCGGCCGGGGAGGTGGACACCGAGGTGGCCAAGCGGCTGATCGACGCGGCCGCCGGGCTCTCGGTCACCTTCCACCGGGCCTTCGACATGACGGCCGACCCGTTCGCCGCGCTGGAGACGCTGGCCGGCCTGGGGATCGACCGGGTGCTCACCTCCGGCCAGGACAGCTCGGCCCTGGAGGGCGCGCCGCTGATCGCCGAACTGGTGCGGCGGGCAGGCGACCGCCTGGTCGTCATGCCCGGGGGTGGCATCACCCGGCGCAACGTGGGCCGGGTGGTCGAGGCGACCGGGGCCAGGGAGATCCACTTCGCCGCCCTCGTGGACGAGCCCAGCCCGGCCGTCCACCGCAACCCGTACCCCTTCATGGGCGGTGAGCTGCGCCAGCCCGAGTACGTCCGCAGGGTCACCTCGCCCGCCCTGGTCGCGGAGGTGATCGCCGCCGCCCGCGGCTGAGGGCCGTCCGGCCCTCCGGCCGCCGGGAATGAGGTGACCGACGGCCAGGAGGGGTAGACCCCTCGGCGGGGGGTGAGGCCGATGGCCATGCCGGAGCGGAGCCGGCCCCATCCGGGGCCCGAGGAGGGCGTGCGACACGGCCGCCTGTCCGCCCGTCCCGTCGCGCTGACGCCCCGGCACGCCGCGCCTCTCGTGCCGGGGCTGCACCGCCTGGGCGCCGGGCGCGCCCTGTTCCACGTGCCGCCCGACCCGGGACCCGGGCCGTGCCCGCTCGCCGTCGTGCTGCACGGCGCGGGCGGCGCGGCGGAGCAGGCGCTGGAGTGGCTGCTGCCCCAGGCCGAGGAGCTCGGCGTGCTGCTGCTCGCGCCGCAGGCCGTCTCCGCCACCTGGGACGTGATCGTCGGCGGATACGGCGCGGACGTGTCCAGGATCGACGCCGCGCTGGAGGAGGTGTTCTCCCACACGGCCGTCGAACTCGACGGGGTCGCCGTGGCCGGTTTCTCCGACGGCGCCTCCTACGCCCTGTCGCTTGGCCTGGCCAACGGCGACCTGTTCCACGCCGTGCTCGCGTTCTCCCCGGGGTTCATGGCGCCGATGATCCGGCACGGCCGGCCCCGGCTCTTCGTCTCGCACGGCGTCTCCGACCGGGTGCTGCCGATCGACCGGTGCAGCAGACGGCTCGTCCCCGACCTGCGGGAGAGCGGTTACGAGGTGACGTACGAGGAGTTCCGCGGCGGGCACCAGGTGCCGCCGGAGACGGCCGCCGCCGCCGTCCGCTGGTGGCTCGCAGCGCGGTGAGCACACGCGGCCGTTCCGGGTCCGGGAGCTCACAGCCCTATTTCTATGTAGGTAATGTGGGTTTTAGGTTATGATGCGGCCATGGGAGCATTGCTCGATCTCGTGCAACTGCGAACTTTCGTGGCCATCGCCGAGTGCGGCGGCTTCGGGCGGGCCGCGTCCGCCCTGCGGACCAGTCAGCCGACGGTGAGCCAGCACGTCCGGTCGCTGGAACGCGTCATCGGGCAGCCTTTGGTCGAGCGGACCGGCCGGTCGACCCGCTTCACGCTCGCGGGCGAGGCGCTGCTGGTGGAGGCGCGGCGGCTGCTCGCCGTGCACGACGAGGCGATGGGTCGCCTCGGCGCCGAGCGTCCGGCCGCCCTGAGCGTGGGCGCGGTCGAGCACGCGGGATACGCGGCGCTGCCCGACCTCCTGGGCGCCCTGATGTCCGCGCTCCCGGCACAGGACGTCGTGTTCCGGCTGGACCGCAGCACCACACTGGCGGAGGCCACCATGCGCGGCACGCTCGACATGGCGCTGATCCTCGGTGTGGTGCCGAACGTCGGGGGCAGGCAGGTCGCCACGCTGCCGCTGCGCTGGCTCGGGGCCCCGGGCTGGTTCCTCCCGCCGCCGGACCGGCCGGTGCCGCTGGTCGCCTTCCAGGAGCCGTGCTCCCTGCGTGCGCAGGCCGTACGCGTGCTGGAACGTCTCGGCTGGTCCGTACGCATCACGACGGAGGCCACCAACCTCGAAGGCGTGCTGGCGGCGGCCCGCGCGCGCCTCGGCCTCGCCCTGCTGCCCACCGCGTACGGCGTCCCGGACGGCCTGGAGGAGATCGCGCCGCTTCCCCGGCAGGAGGCCGTCGGGCTGCGCCTGGTGAGCCGGCAGGGGCTGGACCCGGCGATCGAGGCGCGGGCGGGCGAGGCCCTCGACACGTTCTTCTCGTCCGTCACGCGTTTCTCCGGATCGCGTTCCGAACAGGTTTCCATTGGAAATTCGAATTGATATCGATCGGCGAGAACAATCGGCCGCGATAATGGCGCTTTCGTATTGACCGGCCCGCTCGGATATGGTGTGATCTAGCCGCCGCCCGGAAATTCGAATTTCGCTGACGGTTGTTTTCCGGGTCTCCGGGGTTCGCTTCCGCACGCCCGTTTCCCGTGGTGTCCCCTTGTGCCCCATCGCGCGACAGAGAAGGTTCCACCGATGTCACTGAGCGACGACACCGCCACCCGCGTCGACGACGGGCCGGTCAGGAAAAGGCGCAGCCTGCGCTCCAGACGCCCGGCCGTCCTGGGGGCGGTCCTGGCGGTGATCGCCGTCGCCGCCGTGGTCCTGGTCGTCTCGGCAGGCGGCGGGGACGAGCGGCCGGCCGGCCGGGCCGCGGGCGGAGGCCCGGTGGCCGGCGGCACCCTCACCTACGCCCTGGCCGGCACGCAGGTGTCGCTCGACCCGGCCGTCGCGGCCACCGCGGTGACCGGCCTGATCGACCGCAACGTCTTCGACTCGCTGGTCGCGCAGACCGGCCCGGACACCTTCGGGCCCTGGCTCGCCACCAAGTGGACCGTGTCCGGCGACGGGAAGACCTACACGTTCACGCTCAGGGAGGGCGTGACCTTCCACGACGGCACTCCGTTCACCGCCGAGGCCGTGAAGGCGAGCCTCGACCACGTCGTGGACCCGGCGACCAAGTCCGCCTACGCCGCCTCGCTGATCGCGCCGTACGAGAAGTCGCGGGTGGTGAGCGACCACGTCGTCGAGGTGACGCTGAAGCGGCCGTTCACCCCGTTCCTGCAGGCGCTGTCGGTGCCGTACCTGGGCATCCAGAGTCCGGCGGCGCTCGCGAAGCCCGTCGCGGACTACCGGCCGGTCGGCACCGGACCGTTCTCCTACGTCTCCTGGGAGAAGGACAAGCGCGTCACGCTGCGCAAGAACGCCGGTTATGCCTCGCCGCCCGCCGGCGCGTCCCACCAGGGAGCGGCCTACCTCGACACCCTGGTGTTCGAGTTCGTCCCCGAGGACGCCACCCGGTGGGGCGCCCTCACCAGCGGGCAGGTGCAGGCGATCGCCGGCGTCCCCCCGGTGAACGCGGGAAAGCTGCGGTCCCTCACCGGTTTCACGCTGAATTCCCAGGAGACGCCGGGCCTGAATTACAACCTTTATCTGAACCAGACCCGCGGGCCGCTGCGGGACGTGCGGGTGCGGCGCGCCCTGTCGGCCGCCGTGAACGTCGAGGAACTCGTGCGCAACATTTATTTCGGCCATTTCCCGGTCGCGCGCAATCCGCTCAGCCGCACCACCGCGGCGTACGACCCGACGGCCGAGAGCGAACTGGCGTCGTACGACCCGGACGAGGCGAGGCGGCTGCTCGACGAGGCGGGCTGGACGAAGACGGACGCCGACGGCTACCGCGTCAAGGACGGCAAGACCCTCACCCTCGTCTGGCCCTACTGGGCGGAGGGCAACAAGGAGCAGCGCGACGTGCTCGCCGAGGGCATCCAGGCACAGGCCAAGCTCGTCGGCATCAAGATCGAACGGCCGGCCGTGGACACCGGGGCCTTCGTCGGCAAGTACCTCATCGGGGGCGGCTACGACCTGGTGGACGTGAGCTTCGCCCGGCCCACGCCCGACGTGCTGCGCTTCGCGTTCGCCTCGGGCAACACCTACGCCAAGGCCGGCGGCAACGTCGCGCTGGTGGACTCGCCGCAGATCGACACGTGGGTGGAGGAGGCGGCGGAGACCTCCGACCTGGCCACGGCGGACAAGGATTACGCCGCCGTGCAGCACGAGGTGCTCCGGCAGGCGTACGTGCTGCCGCTCTACACTCCCGTGCAGCTCACCGCCTTCTCGGCGAAGGTGCGCGGCGTCGCCTTCGACGCCCAGACCTACCCGGTCTTCCACGGCGCCTGGCTGGGGGCCTGATCCCGGTGGCTCCGCTGGCCCTCCGGCTGACCCGCAGGCTGGCGCTGACCCTGTTCGTGCTGTGGGGCGCCGCGACACTGGCCTTCGCCGGCATGCGGCTGGTGCCGGGCGACCCCGCCCGGATCATCGCGGGCGGGGTCCAGGCCAACGCCACTCCCGAGGTGCTCGACGCCATCCGCGACCAGTACGGCCTGCGCGAGCCGGTCGGCGTGCAGTACGTCCTGTTCCTCGGCCGCCTCCTGCGTGCCGACCTCGGCGGCTCCTACCAGCTCGGCCGGCCGGTGAGCAGCGTGATCGGCGAGCAACTCGGCCCCACCCTGTCGCTCGCGGCGGGGGCGGCCGTCCTCGGCTTCTGCCTGGCGGTCGCACTGGCCCTGCTCACGGCGGGCAGGCCGCGCGTACGGGCGATCTCCCGGGTCCTGGAGTTCTGCTCGATCTCGACGCCGAACTTCTGGATCGGCATCCTGTTGCTGGCCGCCTTCTCCTTCCGCCTGCGCTGGTTCCCCGTGCTCGGCGACGAGGGAGCGGCCGCGCTGGTGCTTCCGTGCGCGGCGCTCGCGCTGCCCATCGCCGGCGTGCTGGCCCAGGTCACCAGGGAGGGGCTCGAACGCGCCCTCGACCAGCCGTTCGCCCTGACCGCCAGGTCGAGGGGCGCCACCGAGAACCGCATCCGGGCGCGCCACGCGCTGCGGCACGCCGCGCTGCCGGTGCTCACGCTCTCCGGCTGGGTGCTCGGCGAGCTCCTCGCCGGGACCGTCGTCGTGGAGACCGTCTTCGCCCGCCAGGGCCTCGGCCACGTCGTGGTGGCGGCGGTGCGCGGCCGGGACTTCCCGGTCGTGACGGGCGTGGTCGTGCTCTCCGCGCTCACGTTCTCGCTGATCAACATCGGGCTCGACCTGCTCTACGGGCTGGTCGACCCCCGCGTCCGGGAGGCCGCCGCATGACCGCCCCGGGCTCGTACGGCCTGGCGGCGCTCCCGCGCGTGCGGGTGGGAGCCGCGCAGGCCGGCGTGGCGCTGGCCGCCGCGTTCTTCGCGCTCGTCTGCCTCGCCGCCCTCGCCCCCGGCCTGTTCGCCCACGGCCCCGACCAGGTGAACCCGGCCCTCGCGCTGCGCGGCCCGATGGCGGGACACCCGCTCGGCACCGACCAGCTCGGCCGCGACGTGCTGGCCCGGCTGGTCTTCGGCGCCCGGCCGTCACTGCTGGTCGGCGTCGGCTCGACCCTGCTGGCCGGGCTCGCGGGCTCCGCCTGGGGCCTGCTGGCGGCGCTGGGCGCCGCCTCGTGGGCGAGGCGGCCATGCGGCTGGCCGACGTGCTGCTGTCGTTCCCGGCCATCCTGATGGCCCTGCTCGTCGTGGCCGTCCTCGGGCCGGGCACGCGCAACGCCGTCCTGGCCATCACCGTGGCGCTCGCGCCGGGCTTCGCCCGCGTCGTCCGCGCGCAGGCGCTCGTGGTGCGCGGCTCGGCGTACGTGCGGGCGGCGGTCAACCTGGGGCTGACGCCGGCGAGGATCCTGCTGCGGCACATCGCGCCCAACGTCGTCGCGCCGCTGCTGATCCTGGCCACGATCAACGTGGGCACCGCGCTCATCGCCGGGGCCTCGCTGAGCTTCCTCGGGCTCGGTCCGCAGCCGCCCGCGCCCGAGTGGGGGGCGATGCTCGCGCAGGCGCGCGACTACCTCGACGCGAGCTGGACCCTGGCCCTGTTCCCGGGGGCCGCCATCACGCTGACCGTCATGTCCGTCACCGTCGTGGGGCGGCCCTGCAGGCCCGCTACGAAGGGCGGGAGGCCGGATGACCGAGCCACCCCTGCTGCAGGTCGCCGGGCTGTCGGTGGACTTCGCCACCCGGCGCGGCGTGGTGCGGGCCGTACGCGACGTCGACCTGTCCCTGCGCGCGGGGGAGTGCCTCGCGGTCGTGGGCGAGTCGGGCTCGGGCAAGAGCGTCACCGCCCGGGCGCTGCTTGGTCTCGCCGGCGCGGGCGCGCGGGTGCGGGCGCGGACGCTGTCCTTCGAGGGGCGCGACCTGCGCCGGCTGAGCGGCCGCGAGTGGCGGCGGCTGCGCGGGCGTCGCATCGGCTACGTGCTGCAGGACGCGCTGACCTCGCTCGACCCGCTCCGCCGAGTGGGGCACGAGGTGGCGGAGGCGCTGGAGGTGCACGGCCTGGCGGGCCGCGACGACCTCGACGACCAGGTGATCGGGCTGCTCGCGGAGGCGGGCGTGCCCGACCCCGACGTGCGGTTCCTGCAGTATCCGCACGAGCTGTCCGGCGGGCTGCGGCAGCGGGCGCTGATCGCCTCCGCGATCGCCGCCCGGCCGTCGCTGCTCGTCGCGGACGAGCCCACCACGGCCCTCGACGTCACCGTGCAGGCGCAGGTGCTCGACCTGCTCAGGGCACGCGCGCGGGCGGGCACGGCGGTGCTGCTCATCAGCCACGACCTGGCGGTCGTGGCCCGGCTCGCCGACCATGTCGCCGTCCTCTACGCGGGGCTCGTCGTGGAACGGGGACCGGCGGACGCGCTGCTGCGGGCCCCCGCCCACCCCTACACCGCCGACCTGCTGGCCGCCGTGCCCGCCGTGGACGGCCCGGGGCGGGAGCTGCCCCTCGTCCGCACCGGCCCTCCGGCCGTCGGCGGCTGCCCGTACGCGCCGCGCTGCGCGCTGGCCGACGACCGCTGCCGGGCCGAGCCGCCGCCGCCCGTGCCGTACGGGCCGGGCCGGGAGGTCCGCTGCTTCCACGCGGGCCGGGAACGACCCGCCCTCGCTTCCGGTGCGGCGGCGGCGCCCCGGGTGAAAGACCACGCGGTCGTCTCGGTGCGGGGGATCACCAAGCGGTACCGCTCCCCGGGCGGCTCGTGGCGTACGGCGGTGGACGACGTCTCGTTCGACCTGCGCGCGGGCGAGGCGCTGGGCCTGGTCGGCGAGTCGGGGTCGGGCAAGAGCACCACCGCCCGGATCGTGCTGGCCGAGATCGCCCCCGACGCCGGGACCGTGCTGCTCGACGGCGAGGCGTGGAGCGCGCTGCGGGAGCGCGACCGGCGCGCCCGCCGCTCTCGCATCCAGCTCGTCGACCAGGACCCGCTCAGCTCCTTCGACCCCCGGTTCACGGTCGAGCGGGTCGTCGGGGAGGCGGTGCCGGGAAGGATGCCGCGCCGCCTGCGGCGCGACCGGGTCGCCGGGCTGCTCGCCGAGGTCGGGCTGGACGACGCCCTGCTGGACCGGCGCCCCGCCCAGTTGAGCGGCGGCCAGCGCCAGCGGGTGGCGATCGCGCGGGCGCTCGCCCCGGGGCCCGAGGTGATCGTCTGCGACGAACCGGTCTCGGCGCTCGACGTCACCGTCCAGGCGCAGATCCTGGCCCTGCTCGCCCGGCTGCGGCGCGAGGCCGGGGTGGCGCTGCTGTTCATCTCGCACGACCTGGGCGTCGTCCGCCAGGTCTGCGACCGGGTGGCGGTGATGAAGGACGGGGCCCTGGTCGAGACCGGCGACGTCGCGGACGTCTTCCGCGCCCCGCGTACCGCCTACACCGCCGAACTGCTCGCCGCCGTCCCGAGGATCGACGTGGGGCGGACGGCGGGACGAGCCGCACCCGCTATGAATCTGGAGGGCCTGCCATGACCTCACCCACCACCGGCCCGCGCGCCGTCCTCGTGACCGGCGCGGGCTCGGGCATCGGCCGGGCGACCGCCGAGCTGTACGCCGAGCGCGGCGTCGCCGTGCTCGCCGTGGACCACGACGAGCACGCGCTCAAGGAGCTCGCCACGCTCGACCGCGTGGTGACGCTGGCCGGCGACGTGTCCCTGGAGGAGACCAACGTGGCCGCGGTCGCGCTGGCGGAGCGGGAGTTCGGCCGGCTCGACGCGGTCGTGCTCAACTCCGGCATCGGCGGCACCCGGCCCTGGGAGTCGCCCGGCGCGGTGGAGGCCGCCGACCGCATCCTCGCCGTCAACCTCCGGGGACCGATCCTGGGCATCCGGGCCGCCGCGCCCGCGCTGCGGGCGGCGGGAGGCGGCGCGATCGTCGTCACCGCCTCCGTCGCCGGCCTCCGCGCCGACCCCGGCAACTGGGCCTACAACGCCTCGAAGGGCGCGGTGATCAATCTCGTCCGCGCCGCGGCCATCGACCACGCGCCCGACGGCATCCGGGTCAACGCCCTCGCCCCCGGGCTCACCTGGACGCGGATCAACGCGGGCGTCCGCCAGGACCCGGTGCTCACCGCCGAGATCGAGCGCCGCGTGCCGCTTCAGCGGTTCGCCGAACCCCGCGAGCAGGCCGAGGCCGTCTGGTTCCTCACCTCGCCCGCCGCCTCGTACGTCACCGGGACCACGCTGGTCGTCGACGGCGGCCTCGACGCGAGCCTCGGAATCCTCCCGCTGCCGGCCGTACGCCGGTGACCCTCGCACAGAGAAGGAGACCGTTCATGAGCACGACGGAGACGAACACCACGGAGATCAACCGCGCGGTGGCCAGACGCTTCTACGAGGAGGTCGTCTCGCAGGGCCGGCTCGACGTCCTCGACGAGATCGTCGCCGACGACGCGTCGGACGCGGCCGGGCCCGCCGGGGGCAACCTGGGGCGTGCCGGGTTCGTCCAGCACATCACCTGGCTGCGCTCGGCGGTCGAGGGCGTGACCGCGACCGTGACGGACACCGTCGCCGAGGGCGACCGGGTCGTCGTCTACTGGACCATCGAGGGGGTCCAGCGCGGCGAGGTGTTCGGCGCTCCGCCGAGCGGCCGCCGCTTCACCGGCCAGAGCATCAGCACGATCCGGTTCCGCGACGGGCGGATCGTCGAGTACGAGGTCCTCCCCGACCGGCTGGGCATCGTGCAGCAGCTCACCGCCTGACGCGTGGCGTCGCGGTGAGAAGGGGGTGCGGGCGCTCTTCCTGGGCCGTCTCCGTCAACGTGTACTCGACCATGGGCGGAACGACCGGGTGGACGGTGCGTATGAGCAAGCCGTCCCGCTCCAGCTTGCGCAACGTGAGGGTGAGCATGCGCCTGCTGATCCCTTCGATCGAGCGCTCCAGCTCGGTGAACCGAATTTGCACTAGACAGAGGGTGGCTTCATGCTTCAGGAACTCGCAGACCGTGCCGCGATCGTGGACGCCGTCATCGCGTACGCGACGGCCGTGGACACCAGGGACTGGGAGAGGCTGGGTGCGCTGTTCACCGACGACGCTTGCTGGGAGTACAGCGGCTCGGGAGAGCGGCTCCTGGGTCCTGACGCGATCGTTGCCAGGATCAGCACCAGCGTGGAGCGATTCGACGCCACCCATCACCTGAACGGCAACCATGTCGTCGCAGTGCACCATGACGCGGCCGAGCACACCTGCTACTACCAAGCCCAACATGTCCGCCTTGGCCTGCCCGACGGCGAAAAGTTCCTGGGTGGGGGCCGCTACGACGACCGGCTGCGCCGTACCCCGGACGGCTGGCGATTCACGCACCGCAGGATCATCAGCGTCTGGAGCGTGGGAAACCCCGCCGTGATCGCGTCCTGACGACAGGCCTCGCGCGTGCCGGAGCGTCCCGCGCCCGGCCGGCGGGTAGGCGGCGGCCGGGCCTCAGGCGGGGGTCCACCTCTGGTTCGCGCCGCCGTTGCAGGTCCAGATCTGCACCTTGGCGCCGTTGGCCGTCTGGTTGCCGTTCACGTCCAGGCACAGGCCCGACTGGACGCCGACGATGGTGCCGGTGGAGTTGAGTGTCCACTTCTGGTTGGCGCCGCCGTTGCAGTCCCAGATGCCCACCGTGGCGCCGGCCGTAGTCTTCTGGTCGAACACGTCGAGGCACTTGGTGGCGCCGAACGTGCGCAGTTCGCCGGAGGAGGTGAGGGACCACTTCTGGCCCGCGGCCGCCGTTGCAGTCGTAGATCTGGGCGGTCGAGCCGTTGGCGGGGGGCGCCGCCGGCGACGTCGAGGCAGCGGCCCGACTGGCCGCCGACGAGCGTGAAGCTCTGCGGGGCCGGCGGGGCGGCCCACGTGCCGGTGACCGTGTCGATGGTCCAGGAGTCGTAGAACGCGCTCATCGACGCGGTGGCGCCGCTGATCGTCAGCGGCAGCCAGACGGGGGTGGAGCTGTTGAGGTCGCTGGGGTTCCAACGGTCGCCGATGTAGAGGTACGTGGTGCCCGACGAACCCGAGACGGGCACCACGGAGGAGGTCTGGGAGTCGAAGGTGCGACTGCCGGCGGGGGCGAAGGTGGTGAATCCACTCCACGGCCCGGACAGGGAAGTCGCGGTGGCGTAGACGTTGTCGTTGGTGGACCAGCCCGTCAGGTGCGAGGCGAACAGGAAGTACCGTCCGTTCACCTTGACCATCGCCGGGGACTCCAGGTCGGCGAGCACCGCGACCGAGCTCACGGCCTGGGTGTAGTCGCTCGAGAGCCGATCGATGCGCAGGCCGTGGCTGCGATCCTCGGTCAGCAGGTACGCGGTGCCGTCGTCGTCCTTGAACAGGCCCAGATCCCGGCTCTCGTATCCGAGCGGACGCGAGGAGCCGCGGTAGGTGTACGGCCCGCACGGCGTCGGGCTGGTGGCCACCCCGGCCCGCGCGTCGCTGTAGGAGGAGTTGTCGATGTGCACCCACATGACGTACTGGCCGGTCGCGGAGTTGTAGAGCACCTTCGGCCGCTCCACGATGCGCCCGGCGGCGAGGTCGCCGCTGCTCTGCCGGCTCAGTGCGTTGCCCACTCGGGTCCAGGTGGCCAGGTCGGTGGAGGAGTAGCAGGCGACCGCCGTGAACGTGGCTCCGGCGCTCTTGTCCTCGCCGACCATGTAGTAGGTCGAACCGACCTTGAACACGCCGGCGCCGTGCGCCTGCAGCCGGTTGCCCGCCGTGTCGTACCACAGGACGCCGGGACGTAGCGTCGCGGCGGCGGCGAACCCGGGAGTGGGCGTGAACAGCCCGGCCATCGTCAGAACGGCCGTGCCGAGCGCCGTGAACCACGCGAGCATTCGTCTCATGGGCGCCTCATCGGGGTGGAAGGGGCGGGGTCACGGTCGCCGCCGCCACACCGCCCCGACCCGGGATGCCGCGTCGGGGGAGAAGCTGTGGCATCACACGGCCCGCGGGGGACGTAACGCCGGCGTCCGGTTTCGGGCGCCTCCGGACCATAGCCATGGTCCGTGGCACCGGGCAATGCCCGGCTCACCCCGACGGCCGGTCCACCCGGGGTGACCTCGGCACCGGCCGCCCGCCGCCCCCGGACGACCGGAAACTTTCACGCCGCCGCGGGCGGCGCGGACCGGCTCGGCGGGCCCAGCGGCTCGATGGCCGCGAGACGGGCCTGCGACGTCCGCGGCCGCCTGTCCTCGGCCGGGCACACCCGTCGCGGAGCCGGAGCGATGCTCCTTATATTGCTTATATTGCGCGATTACCTCGACGCCGTTTGTCGCGCCCTTCCCCTGAGCCGGTGGCGAACCCTGGCCTCGGCTCTCATCTGACCCGGCGCTGGAGCGCGCCAGGTCGGTGGGGCGGCGGTAGCAGGCCGGTGCTCGCGGTCAGCCCGCCGTCCACCGGCAGGGTCACTCCGGTGATGTAGGACGCGGCCGGCGAGGCGAGGAACCAGATGGCCTCGGCCTGCTCCCGGGGCCGTGCCCAGCGGCCCATCGGGATGCGCCTGGTCAGCTCGGCCACCAGGCCCGGGTCGTCGTGGTGCACCGCCGTACGCGGGGTGTCGGTGAGTCCGGGCGCGACGGCGTTGATCCGGACACCGTGGGCGGCGTAGTCGATGGAGGTTCCCCGCACCAGATTGACCAACGCGGCCTTGGTCGCGTTGTAGGCCCAGACGCCCGGGTCGCCGGCCAGCCCCGACACCGACGCGGTCAGCACGATCGCGCCGCCGCCACGGGAGCGTAGCACCGGCGCGGCGGCACGGATGCCGAGCACCGGGCCGCGCAGGTTGACCGCGACCATGCGGTCGAACCGCTCCACCGCGCCGGGAGCCTCCAGGGGAGGCGTGCCGCCGACGCCCGCGTTGAGCACCACTGTGTCGAGACTCCCGAAGCGGTCGAGCGCGAGGCGGACGGCCGCCTCGTTGACGGCCTCCTCCGCCACGTCCCCGGCCAGCGGCACGATCCCGGGGTTCCGTGCGAGGTCGGCGAGCGGCGGCTCGGCGAGGTCGACCGCGACCACGCCGTAGCCGCGCTCGGCGAACAGCTCCGCGACCGCCCGCCCGATGCCCGCCGCCGCGCCGGTGACGACGGCCGCAGGCCGTGTCACGCCGCGGGCTCCTCGGTCTCCTCGGGCTCCTCGATCCGGAGCGTGCCGATCCAGGCGCGGATCGCCTCCGCGGTCGTGCCCGCGTGCTCCTCCAGGGTGGTGAAGTGGTCGCCGGGGATGTCCACGGCCTCGTGGGGCACCGGCCAGTACGCCTGCCAGCGGCCCGGGTCGTCCGCCTCGATCGTGGTACCGCGCAGCGGCTCGACGGCACGCAGCAGCAGGATCGGAGTGTCCACCGGCTTCGGCTGCCAGCCGATGAACAACCGGTTGTAGACGCCCATCGTCGTCAGCCTCGTGTCGTGGAGCGTCATGTCGAACCGGTCGATGCGTTCGAGCATGCCGCCGATCATCGCGCCCTGCCACCAGTCCATGCCGTCCTGGGCGGAGGCGTCGATCGGGTAGCTGTCGATCAGCGCCAGCCCGGCCGGCCGCAGGCCCTGCTCCTCCAGGGCCACCGTGACGGCGTGCGCCACGCAGCCGCCCATGGAGCGGCCCACGACGACGAACGGCTCGTCGCCCACGCATTCGCGCAGGCCCTCGACGTTCATCTGGATCAGCGTCTCCAGCGAGTCGGGCAGCGCGTCGTCCTCCCCGTTGGTGAATCCCGGCGACGGCACCACGAACACGTTCCGGTCGTCGCGGAACGCCTGGCCGAACCGGGAGTACTCGTGCGGCCCGGAGATCGCGCTGAGCGCGGGGAAGCAGACCACGGAGACCCGGCCAGGTCCCGTCGCCAGCCTCACCGGCGGCAGCGCGTACCGGTCCCGGTCCTGCGCGCCGAAGTGGCTCCGCGCGTGCGACGCCGCCACCAGCAGCTGCGCCGCCTCGTCGTGCTTGCCCGTCTCGTGCATCCGCCGGTGCAGGGCGGCCAGACCACCGCCGGACCCCGCGTCCGTACGGCGGGCCGGTCCGGCCGGGCCGCTCGCCGAGCCGGGCAGCTCCCGGTCGAGGTACGCCGCGATGGCGGTGGGGGGTGGGG
>NZ_MWJN01000155.1:0-15044 GCF_002027145.1 Microbispora sp. GKU 823
AGCAGGTTCGTCGTGTTGCTGGGATTGGGGCCGTCGTCGTAGGTCAGGCCGACGTACCCGGCGCTGCAGTCGGCCGCCTGCGCGGCCGTGGCGGACAGGGTCACGGTCGCGAGTGCCGCGGTCAGGACGCCCGCGAGCGCCGTGGCGAGCGTTCTGCGTAAGCCCGTACGTCTTGCGGTGGGCACGGTGCTGTCGGCCATGTCTGCTCCTCCGATCGGGGGAGGGCCGGGCGGCGCGAGTCGCCGGTAGGGGAGCGCCACCCGGCCCCGGGGTTCGCCGGAGGATCATTGTGAGAACAGCTCTGAAACATGTCAAAGATTAGCTGAAACGTTTCGAGTCCATGAGCTGATAAGGACGGCCTGTAATGCCGGAACGCCGATGAACTTTTCATGCCGATGAGCCGCACGACCGGCAGCGCGGGGAACGCGGCGACGTGGCCGGCCCTCCGGAGCCGTCCGGGAGCGGAAGTCCCGGACGGCTCCTGAGCCCCGTGAGCACGGTCAGGCGGGGACCTTGTCGAGGAAGCCGTACACGTTCCGGATCCGGCCGTCCTCGGCGAGCGCCACGACGTCGAAGCCGATCACGACGGGCTCGGCCGCGCCGTCCGTGCCTTCCGCGCCTTCCGGGCCGAGGTGCCAGGTGAAGCGCGCCGTGTCGTGGTGCCCGTCCACGGGCCCGCCCAGGGTGAACACGAACCCGGGGAACATCTCCTGAGCGCCGGCGATCACCGCGGCGATCCCGTCGTGCCCGGTGACGGCGGCCAGCGGGTCGGTGTAGCCGCCGTCCTCGGTCCACAGCTCCGCCACCGCCTTCGCCCTGGCCTCGGCGTCGCGCTCGTTCCAGGCGGCGATGTAACGCTCGGCCATGGCGGTGTAGTCGGTCATTGTCCACTCCTTCGGGGATGTCTTCCGTGACGACGCCTGAACGGTGTCACGGAGCCCCGAAGAGAGGCGATTACGCGGGAGGTAAACGCCGCACCGTATGGGCGGATCTCGCCGGTCGTGGCATCCGCGTCGGGACCCAGTAAGGTCTGTGTCCTGATGAGCGCCACTCTTGTCGCGAAGGAACTCGCCGCCGGGCACGGCGACCGTGTCCTGTTCTCGGATCTCGATCTGGTCGTCGCGCCCGGTGACGTCGTGGGGCTGGTGGGGGTGAACGGCGCGGGGAAGTCGACGCTGCTGCGCCTGCTGGCCGGCCTCGACGCCCCCGAGCACGGCGGCGTACGGCTCAGCCCGCCCACCGCCAACGTCGGCCATCTGCCGCAGGAGCCCGAACGGCGGCCCGGTGAGACCGTCGCCGCCTTTCTCGCCCGCCGGACCGGTGTCGCCGCCGCGCAGCGGGCCCTCGACGCGGCCACCGAGGCGCTCGTGAGCGGCGATCCCGGGGACGCGTACGCCGAGGCCCTCGAGCGCTGGCTCGCCCTCGGCGGCGCCGACCTGGAGGAACGGGCCGCGGAGGTGGCCGCCGACCTCGGGCTCACGGTCGGCTTGGAGCAGGAGATGACGTCCCTCTCCGGCGGCCAGGCGGCCCGGGTGGGGCTGGCCTCGCTGCTGCTCAGCCGTTACGACGTGTTCCTGCTCGACGAGCCCACCAACGACCTCGACCTCGACGGCCTGGACCGGCTCGAACGCTTCGTGACGGGACTGCGCGCCGGGACCGTGGTCGTCAGTCACGACCGCGAGTTCCTCGCTCGTACGGTGAACAGGGTGGTCGAGCTCGACCTGGCCCAGCGGCAGGTCCGCGCGTACGGCGGCGGTTACGACGCCTACCTGGAGGAGCGCGAGGTCGCCCGCAGGCACGCGCGCGAGCAGTACGAGGAGTACGCCGAGACCAAGGCGTCCTTGGAAACCCGTGCCCGGGCGCAGCGCGCCTGGATGGAGAAGGGCGTCAAGAACGCGCGCCGCAAGGCCACCGACGGCGACAAGATCGGGCGGAAGTTCCGCACCGAGGCGACGGAGAAGCAGGCGGCCAAGGCCCGGCAGACCGAGAGGCTGATCGAGCGGCTGGACGTCGTCGAGGAGCCGCGTAAGGAGTGGGAGCTGCGGATGGAGATCGCCGCCGCCCCTCGCTCCGGGGCCGTGGTCGCGACGCTGCGCGGCGCGGTCGCGCGACGCGGCGCCTTCACGCTCGGGCCCGTCGACCTGCAGATCGACTGGGCGGACCGGGTTGCGATCACCGGCGCGAACGGCTCGGGCAAGAGCACCCTGCTCGGCGTGCTGCTCGGCCGGATACCCCTCGCCGAGGGGACGGCGGCGCTCGGCCCGGGCGTGGTCGTCGGCGAGGTCGACCAGGCCCGCGCCCTTTTCGAAGGCGACGAGCCGCTGCTCGACGCGTTCGGCGCGCTCGTCGACCTGCCGCCCGCCGACGTCCGCACAGTGCTGGCCAAGTTCGGCCTGCGCGCCGACCACGTGCTCCGCCCGGCGGCCACGCTGTCGCCGGGCGAGCGGACGAGGGCGGCCCTCGCTCTCCTTCAGGCCCGTGGGGTCAACCTGCTCGTCCTGGACGAGCCGACCAACCATCTCGACCTTCCGGCGATCGAACAGCTGGAGTCCGCGCTCGCCTCGTACGCGGGGACCCTGCTGCTCGTCACCCACGACCGGCGCATGCTGAAGGCCGTCCACACGACACGCCGCGTCGTCGTCGAGGCCGGCCGGATCCACGAAGGCTGAAACCCCGCAGCGCCCGCGGTTCGACGCGTGGCGACGACGTGCAAGGGCCGGCGAGGAGGCCGACGGCCGCGTTGAAGGATCGTAGGGCGGATGGCCACCCGCCCTACGATCCTCGGTCAGAGGCCCAGGGTCTCCTTGCGCAGGTGGGTCTTGAGGACCTTGCCTCCGGGGTTGCGCGGCAGTTCGGCCTCCCTGAACCAGAACCTCACCGGCACCTTGAACGCCGCGATGCGGCCGCGCAGGAACTCCTGGAGCTCCTCGCCGGTGGCGCCGGCGCCCTGCTTGAGCCGTACGACCGCGCCGACCTGCTCGCCCAGCTCGTCGTCCGGGATGCCGATCACGGCCGCGTCGTCCACCGCGGGGTGCTCGAAAAGGGCGGCCTCGACCTCGGCGCAGTAGACGTTCTCGCCGCCCCTGATGACCATGTCCTTGGCCCGGTCGACGATGTAGACGTAGCCGTCCTCGTCGATGCGGGCCAGGTCGCCCGTGTGCAGCCAGCCGTCCACGAACGTCTCCGCCGTGGCCTCCGGCCGGTTCCAGTAGCCCATGATCACGATCGGTCCGCGCATGCACAGCTCGCCGACCTCGCCGGGCGGCAGCTCCGCGCCGAGCGGGTCGCAGATCTTCACGTCCACGACGGCGAGCGGCAGCCCGATGCTGTCGGGCTTGGCCAGGTAGTCCCCGCCGCTGTTGTAGATCGCGAGCGCGGTCGTCTCGGTCATGCCGTACCCGTTGGCGGGCGTGCGGTTGGGGAGCGACTCGGTGATCCGCTCCAGCAGCTTCGGCGGGGCCGGGGCGCCGCCGTACGAGATGGAGCCGAGCGAGGAGATGTCGTGCTTGTCCAGGTCGGGGTGCGACAGCAGTTGCCAGGCGTTGGTCGGCACGCCGCTCATCACGGTGACCTTCTCGCGCTCGATGAGCTCCAGGGCCCGCTTGGGGTCCCACTTGTACATCAGTACGAGCCCGCCGCCGCTGAACATCGTGGTCATCAGTACGGCGAAGCATCCGGTGACGTGGAAGAGGGGCACGGTCAGCAGGGTGATCCTGCGCTTTTCCGCCGCCGCGGCCACGTCCCTGCCGGCCATGGCCACCGTGCGCATCATCGCGTACGCGACGGTCATCGGCGCCTGACCCAGGTTGCGGTGGCTGCCGAGGGCGCCCTTGGACCTGCCGGTGGTGCCGGAGGTGTAGAAGATCGTGGCGGGGTCGTCGGGGCCGAGCTCGACCTGCGGCAGCGTCACGTCGGGCCGGACCTCGCCGAGGACATCGGCCCAGTTGGCCCCCTCCCCGCGGGTGACGATCATCGGCAGGCCGCTGCCGGCCATCCGGGCGGCGCGCTCGCCGTCGGCGATCACGACCTTGGCGCCCGAGTCGCTCAGGCCGTACTCCAGCTCCTGCTCGGTCCACCAGGCGTTGAGCGGCACGGCCACCGCCCCGGCGGCGAGCACGGCGGAGAAGGAGACGATCCACTCGGGGTAGTTGCGCATCGCCACGGCCACGCGGTCGCCCTTGCGCACGCCGTAGTCGTCCACCAGGCGGTTGGCGAGCGTCGCGGCCAGCCGGAAGTGCTCCTCGTAGGTGATGCGTTCGTCCTCGTAGACGACGAACACCTTGTCCCCGTGGAACCGGGTGATCTCCAGGAGGGCCCGGAAGGTCGCGGGAGCGTGCTTCCACGCCCGGATCTTGTGACCGCCGACCTCGACCTCTTCCATCTCGAAGAGCTGCCCGGGCGCCGTGAGCTGGGCCTGGACCTGTTCGTTCGTGATCGTCATGCTGGCGCACTCCCGGATTCGTTCGTTAACCGGAGGTTTCACGATACCGACCGGTAGGTACGTCGGCTAGATGTCCATCCCTCGGAACGCTGCTTGCATGCTCATGCTTTGCGATGCATACTCTCTACACCAGCAAGAACATGAGGTCCGCTGCATGATCATGCAGAGATCGCGAAGGATCGGGGGGCGCGGATGAGGGCGGCGATCGCCGGGGCCAGCGGCTACGCGGGAGGAGAGCTGCTCCGTCTGCTGCTCGGACACCCCGCCGTCGAGATCGGCGCGCTGACCGCCGCGTCCAGCGCGGGCACCAGGCTCGGCGCCCACCAACCCCACCTGCCGTCGCTGGCCGACCGGGTGATCGAGCAGACCACCCCCGACGTGCTCGCCGGTCACGACGTCGTCTTCCTCGCCCTCCCGCACGGTCAGTCGGCCGCGGTCGCCGCCGAACTCGGCGACGGCACGCTCGTCGTCGACTGCGGCGCCGACTTCCGGCTGACCAGCGCGCAGGAGTGGACAGCATTCTACGGCGGCGTCCACGCCGGCACGTGGCCCTACGGCCTGCCCGAGCTGCCCGGTCAGCGCGAGGTCCTGCGCGGCGCCCGGCGCATCGCCGTCCCCGGCTGCTACCCGACGGCCGCGACGCTGGCGTTGTTCCCCGCCTTCGCGGCCGGGCTGGCCGAGCCCGACGTCGTGGTCGTCGCGGCGAGCGGCGCCTCCGGAGCCGGCCGGGCGCCCAAGGCCAACCTGCTCGGCAGCGAGGTCATGGGCTCGGTCAGCGCGTACGGCGTGGGCGGGGTGCACCGGCACACCCCGGAGATGGAGCAGAACCTGTCGGCGGTCGCCGGACGGCCGGTCCGGGTGTCGTTCACGCCGACCCTCGCGCCGATGAGCCGCGGCATCCTCGCCACCTGCACGGCTCCCGCCGTCTCCGGCGTCACCCCCGCCGCGGTCCGGGAGGCGTACGAGACGGCGGTGAAGGACGAGCCGTTCCTCCACCTGCTGCCCGAGGGGGTCTGGCCGGCGACCGCGATGACGGTCGGGGCCAACACGGCGGTCCTGCAGGTCGCCCTCGACGAGCGGGCCGGTCGGATCGTCGCCGTCGTCGCCATCGACAACCTCACCAAGGGAACCGCGGGAGGCGCGATCCAGAGCGCCAACCTCGCGCTCGGCCTTCCAGAAGAAGCCGGCCTTCCCACCGATGGAGTCGCCCCGTGAGCAAGAGTCCCCTTGGAGGAGCGCGCATGAGCGAGCGAAGCGTTAAGCACAGCGGGATTGGCGAGGGGGCGGCATGAGCGTCACCGCACCGCTGGGCTTCCGCGCCGCGGGAGTCGCCGCCGGGATCAAGAGCGGCGGTGCCCGCGACCTGGCCCTGGTCGTCAACGACGGCCCCTCGCGCGCCGCGGCCGGCGTCTTCACCCGCAACCGCTTCAAGGCCGCGCCCGTCCTGTGGTCGGCTCAGGTCCTCAGCGGCGGCCGGGTCAGGGCCGTCGTCCTCAACTCCGGCGGAGCCAACGCCTGCACCGGCCCGCTGGGCTTCCAGGACACCCATGCCACCGCCGAGAAGGTGGCGGAGGTCCTGGACGACTCCGCGGCCGAGATCGCGGTCTGCTCCACCGGCCTGATCGGCGAGCGGCTGCCGATGGACGCGCTGCTCGGCGGCGTGGGGACCGCGGCCGCCCAGCTCAGCCGCGACGGAGGCCTGGCGGCGGCCGACGCGATCCGGACCACCGACACCGTCAGCAAGATCTCCTTCCGCCGAGGCGAGAACGGCTACATGGTGGGCGGCATGGCCAAGGGCGCCGGGATGCTCGCGCCCGCGCTCGCCACGATGCTGTGCGTGCTGACCACCGACGCCGACCTCACGTCCGAGGAACTCGACACGGTGCTGCGCAAGGCGACCTCCGTGACGTTCGACCGGCTCGACACCGACGGCTGCATGTCGACCAACGACACCGTGCTGCTGCTCGCGAGCGGCGCGTCGGGCGTGCGCCCCGACCTCGCCGAGTTCGAGAAGGTCGTCACCGCCGTCTGCGCGGACCTGGCCCGGCAGCTCCTGGTCGACGCCGAGGGCGCCTCGAAGGCGATCGCCATCGAGGTCGTCGGCGCGGCGTCGGAGGAGGACGCGGTGGCGGTGGGCCGCGCGGTCGCCCGCTCCAACCTGCTCAAGTGCGCGATCCACGGCGAGGACCCCAACTGGGGCCGGGTGGTCAGCGCGGTCGGCACCACCGACGCCGTGTTCGACGCCGAGCGGGTCAACGTGGCGGTCAACGGCATCTGGATCTGTCGCGGCGGCGCGGCGGGAGACGATCGCGCCAAGGTCGACCTGCGGCCCCGCGACGTGACGATCACCATCGACCTGTCCGCCGGCCCGCACACCGCGACCGTGCACACCACGGACCTCACGGCGGCGTACGTGCACGAGAACTCGGCGTACTCGTCATGAGCGTCCGGCGGAACGGCGCACTGGACAAGGCGCACACCCTGATCGAGGCGCTGCCCTGGCTGGCGCGCTTCCACGGCGCGACCGTCGTCATCAAGTACGGCGGCAACGCGATGACGGAGGAGCACCTGCGGGCCAAGTTCGCGGCCGACGTGGTGTTCCTGCGTTACGCCGGCCTGCGGCCGGTGATCGTGCACGGCGGCGGCCCGCAGATCCAGTCGCACCTCGACCTGCTCGGGATCGACAGCCACTTCGTTTCCGGGCTCCGGGTGACCACACCCGAGGCGATGCAGGTCGTCCGGATGGTCCTGGTCGGCCAGGTCAACCGCGACGTGGTCGGGCTGATCAACGGGCACGGGCCGTTCGCGGTCGGCATGTCCGGCGAGGACGCCCACCTGTTCACCGCCGAGCGCAAGCACGTCGTCGTGGACGGCGTCAAGGTCGACATCGGCCAGGTCGGGGAGATCGTCCGGGTCGAGGCCGGAGCCGTGCGGGCCCTGCTGGACGACGGCCGCATCCCGGTGGTGTCGTCCGTGGCCCGCGGCGAGGACGGCGGGATCTACAACGTCAACGCCGACACCGCCGCGGCCGCTCTCGCCGTGGCGCTCCAGGCGTCGAAGCTCATCGTCCTCACCGACGTCGAGGGGCTCTACGCCGACTGGCCCAACAGCGAGGAGGTCGTCAGTCGCATCGGGGCGTCCGAACTCGCCGCGTTGCTGCCCTCGCTGTCCAGTGGCATGGTGCCGAAGATGGAGGCATGCCTGGCCGCCGTGCGCGGCGGCGTGCCCCAGGCCCACGTGCTCGACGGGCGGGTGCCGCACGCGCTGCTGCTGGAGGTCTTCACCGACGAGGGCATCGGGACGATGGTCGAGCCAGACGACGCCGTTCCGGCGGTGCGAGGCGGGACCGGAGCGACGGCGGACGGCACCGTGAACGGGGAGGTTGCCAGGTGACCACCAACGACGAACTGCGCGGACGCTTCGAAGCGGCGTTCATGCGCAACTACGGGGTGCCGCCGGTCGCCATCGCCCGCGGCGAGGGCTGCGCCGTCTGGGACGTGGAAGGGCGCCGCTACCTCGACCTCATCGGCGGCATCGCGGTGACCTCCCTCGGCCACAACCACCCGGCCCTGGTCGAGGCGGTGTCCCGGCAGGTGGCGACTCTCGCGCACACCTCGAACCTGTTCCTGCACGAGCCCGAGGTGCTGCTCGCCGAGAAGCTGCTCGCCCTGCTCGGAGAGCCGGCGCGGGTCTTCCTCTCCAACTCCGGCACCGAGGCCAACGAGGCCGCGGTCAAGATCGCCATCAAGTACGGCAGGACGCACGGCCGCGGCTACATGGTCGCGACGGAGAACGGCTTCCACGGCCGCACGCTCGGTGCGCTGTCACTGACGGGCAAGCCTGCGATCCGCGACCAGTTCGGGCCGTTCCCGCTCGACGTCCGGTTCGTACCGTACGGCGACGCGGACGCGCTCAAGAACGCGGTGACCGAGGACTGCGCCGCGGTCTTCCTGGAGCCCACCCAGGGTGAGGCGGGTGTCATCCCACCGCCCGACGGCTACTTCCGCACCGCCAGGGAGATCTGCTCCTCGGCGGGGGCACTCCTCGTCGCCGACGAGATCCAGTCGGCCATCGGCCGCACCGGGCATTGGTTCGCCCACCAGGTGGAGGGGGTCGTCCCCGACGTCCTGACGCTGGCCAAGGGCCTCGGCGGCGGCCTGCCGATCGGCGCCTGCATCGGCTTCGGCGAGGCCGGCGAGGTCTTCGCCAAGGGCGACCACGGCTCGACCTTCGGCGGCAACCCGGTTTCCTGCGCGGCGGCGCTCGCGGTGCTGAACACGATCGAGCGTGACGGGCTGCTCGGTAATGTCGTGAAGGTGGGAGCGCTGCTGTCCGAGGGCATCGCCGCCGTGCGGCATCCCTTGCTGAAGGGGGTGAGGGGACGCGGGCTGTGGCTGGCCGCCGTGCTCACCGCGCCGAAGTCGGCGCAGGTGCAGGCGGTGGCACAGGAGGCCGGATTCCTGGTCAACGCCCTTCAGCCCGACGCGGTACGGCTCGCGCCGCCGCTTGTCATCACCGAATCCGACGTGCAGACCTTCCTCGACGCGCTGCCCGGCATCCTGGAGGCCGCAGATGCCTGAGAACGACCTCGTGAACCCCGTCGCCAGCACGAGCCAGGGCGCGGACTCGGCGCGAGTCCGACATTTCCTGCGGGACGACGACCTGTCGCCGGAGGAGCAGGCGCAGGTGCTCGACCTCGCCGAGGCCATGAAGAAGGACCGGTTCGGCTACCGGCCCTTCGAGGGCCCTCGCACGGTCGCCGTCCTGTTCGACAAGCCATCCACTCGCACCCGGGTCTCCTTCACCGTCGGCGTGGCGGAACTGGGCGGCCAGCCTCTGCTCATGGACCTCGGCACCTCCCAGATGGGACGCGGAGAGCCGATCGAGGACACCGCGCGGGTGCTGTCCCGGCAGGTCGCGGCGATCGTGTGGCGGACGGCGGGCCAGGAGCGCATCGAGGTGATGGCGGCCCACTCGTCGGTGCCGGTGGTGAACGCGCTGACCGACGAGTTCCACCCCTGCCAGATCCTCGCCGACCTGCAGACGATCCGGGAGCACAAGGGCTCGCCCCGGGGCCTCACGCTCGCCTACCTCGGCGACGGCGCCAACAACATGGCCCACTCCTACCTGCTGGGCGGCGCCACGGCCGGCATGCACGTCCGGATCGGGGCGCCGGTGGGCTACCTGCCCGACGCCCTGGTCATGGAGCGGGCTGCCGAGATCGCGGCGGCCACGGGCGGGTCGGTCACGGCGGTGAGCGATCCGGAGGCCGCGGTGGCTGGAGCGCATGTCGTCGCGACCGACACGTGGGTGTCCATGGGCCAGGACGGCAAGGACGAGCGGGTCGCCGCCTTCGCCTCCTACCAGGTGAGCACGGCCCTGCTCGGCTTGGCGGACCCGGACGCGATCGTGCTTCACTGCCTCCCGGCATACCGGGGCTTGGAGATCGCCGCGGACGTCATCGACGGGCCGCAGAGCGTGGTGTGGGACCAGGCGGAGAACCGGCTGCACGCCCAGAAGGCGCTGCTGCACTGGCTGGCGACGCGAGGTGCGGAGGGGTCGTGACCATCCCGCTGACGAAGGCGGCCCGGCACGCACGCATCGTGGAGCTGCTGACCAGGCACAAGGTCCGCTCGCAGCCCGAGCTGGCCAAGCTTCTGGCGGAGCAGGGAGTGGAGGTCACCCAGGCCACGCTCTCCCGCGATCTCGACGAGCTGGGCGCGCTGAAGCTGCGGGCCGACGACGGCACGCTGGTCTACGCGCTGCCGGGTGAGGGCGGAGGGCGGATACCGCTCTACCGGACCGGTGCCGCGAACGGCTTGCCGGAGAACCCGGACGCGCGGCTGCGGAGGATCGCCGAGGAGCTTCTGGTGTCGGCCGAGGCGTCGGCCAACCTCGTGATCCTGCGCACGCCGCCGGGAGCGGCACAGTTCCTCGCTTCGGCCATCGACCACGCGGGCTGGGAGTCCATCCTCGGCACGGTGGCCGGTGACGACACGATCCTCGTCATCAGCCGTGACCCGACCGGAGGGCAGGCGCTGGCGGAAACCCTGCTCAACCTGGCCACCCGCCGTCCGCCCGACGTGACCAGGCACAAGCTCACCGCGGAGGTCCGCGACCACGGCAGTGAGAATCAGGAACCATGACGGAGACGGGCCCACTGGCGGGCGGACTCGGCACGTCGGTGGCCATCCCCTACCTCGCCGGGAGGACTGGTGCGGAGGCCGCCGGGGAAGGGCCTGCCGATCGACGTCAGCCGGAGACCGCCGCACTCGACGGACCACAACGAAACGCGGCCGCGCGGGACGCTCGCCAGGCCTGATTCACCCGGCATACGCCCCGGTTCCGGTGCAGGGACCGGGGCGTACGTCGGCTAAGGTCGCGGATTAGTCCCGCAGCAGGATCCGCGTGAAGGATTCGCGCCGACGGTTCATCGAGAAACCGGAAAAGGCGCAAGGATCCACGTACGACGGCCCGGGCGGGAACGGCGCGCGGTCATCTTTTCTGCAGGGACTTGAATATCGGAGGGAGAAGACGGTGGCGGACAACAAGCCGATGCGGCTCTGGGGTGGCAGGTTCGAGGGGGGACCCGCGGACGCCCTCACGCGCCTGTCGGTGAGCGTGCAGTTCGACTGGCGGCTCGCGCCGTACGATCTGCTGGCCTCGCGCGCGCACGCGCGCGTGCTGCACCGCGCCGGGCTGCTGACGCAGGAGGAACTCGACCGCATGCTGGGCGCGCTCGACGACCTCGACCGGGCGTGCCGCAAGGGGGAGTTCCGCCCCACCGTGGCCGACGAGGACGTGCACACGGCCCTGGAGCGCGGCCTGCTCGAACGGCTCGGCTCGCTGGGCGGCAAGCTCCGCGCCGGCCGCAGCCGCAACGACCAGATCGCCACCGACCTGCGCCTCTACCTGCGTGACCACGTCCGCATGATCGTCTCCCGGCTCGTCGAGCTGGAGACCGCGCTGATCAGCCAGGCCGAGGAGAACGCCGACGTCGCCGCCCCCGGCATGACGCACCTGCAGCACGCCCAGCCCGTGTCGTTCGGCCACCAGCTTCTGGCCCACGTCCACGCGCTCACCCGGGACGTGGACCGCCTCCGGGACTGGGACAGGCGCGCGGCGGTCTCGCCGCTCGGCTCGGGCGCGCTGGCCGG
This sequence comes from Microbispora sp. GKU 823, assembly GCF_002027145.1. Taxonomy (NCBI): domain Bacteria; kingdom Bacillati; phylum Actinomycetota; class Actinomycetes; order Streptosporangiales; family Streptosporangiaceae; genus Microbispora; species Microbispora sp. GKU 823. The sequence continues at coordinate 11,599 of NZ_MWJN01000155.1, forward strand.
GTCCTCCCTCCCGCTCGACCCTGCCGCCGTCGCCGCCGAACTCGGGTTCGACGCCCCCGCGCCGAACTCGATGGACGCCGTCGCCGACCGCGACTTCGCCGCCGAGTTCCTGTTCTGCGCGGCCCTGATCGGCGTGCACATCTCCCGGCTCGGCGAGGAGATCGTGCTGTGGGCCTCGCAGGAGTTCCGGTGGATCGAGGTGGACGACGCCTACTCCACCGGCTCGTCGATCATGCCGCAGAAGAAGAACCCCGACGTGGCCGAGCTGGCCAGGGGCAAGAGCGGCCGGCTGATCGGTTCGCTGATGTCGCTGCTGACGACCCTCAAGGGCCTGCCGCTCACCTACAACCGCGACCTGCAGGAGGACAAGGAGCCGGTGTTCGACGCGGTCGACACCCTGCTCCTGGTGCTCCCCGCCGTGTCGGGCATGGTCTCCACGATGCGCGTGAACAAGGCCAAGCTGGAGGCCAGTGCGCCCGACGGCTTCGCCCTGGCCACCGATCTCGCCGAACTGCTGGTCCGCCGCGGGGTGCCGTTCCGCGAGGCGCACGAGGCCGTCGGCCACCTGGTGGTGTGGTGCCAGGTGAACGACAAGGATCTCGGCGAGCTCACCGACGACGAGCTGGCCAAGGTCTCCCCGCACTTCGCCGTCGACGCCAGCGGTGCGAGCGTCCGTGACGTGCTGAACGTGCACGGCGCGCTGGCCGCCCGCAGCGCCTTCGGGGGCACCGCGCCCGACCGGGTCCGCGACCAGATCGCGAACCTCCGGGAGGTCGTCGACGGTCAGGCGGCATGGGCGAACGAGAACTGATCGAGGAGGTCGCGGGCGCCCCGCTCGACCGCGACTTCTTCGACCGCCCTTCTGACGTGGTCGCCCCCGACCTGCTCGGCCGCGTGGTCGTGCACGGGTCGGTGGCGTGCGGCTGAGCGAGGTCGAGGCGTACGGCGGGCCGGGGCAGGACCCGGCCTCCCACACCTACCGGGGACGTACTCCGCGTAACTCGGTCATGTTCGGGCCGCCGGGGCACCTCTACGTCTACTTCACGTACGGCATGCACTACTGCGCCAATCTGGTGTGCATGCCCGCGGGCACCGGTTCGGCCGTACTGTTACGCGCCGGCGAGGTGATCGCGGGAGTGCACACCGCGCGCGTCCGGCGCATGCCGCACGCCGACGGCCCGGACCTGGAAGGCCTGGTGCGGCGCATTCCGGACCGCGACCTCGCGCGTGGACCGGCCCGGCTCACGGTGGCGCTCGGCGTGGTGCGGGAGCACAACGGGTCGGACTGCTGCTCCGGCGGCCCCATCCAGGTGCACGAGGGCCGGCCCGTGCCGTCCGGCCAGGTCAGGACAGGTCCTCGCACCGGCGTGTCGGCGGGCGCCGAGACGCCCTGGAGGTTCTGGATCGACGGCGACCCCACCGTCTCGCCGTACCGTGCGCACGTTCCCCGGCGCCGAGGCCGCGCCGCGAGCTGACGCGAAGGTATGAAGTGGCGATAAGGTTCCGTGATCAGGCAGGCTTGTACGGAAGCCCGTACTTCCACCATTCGATAAGCGAAAGCCACGACCGTGACCGCAACTTCAGGCAACCTCGTGCCGACGTCGGAGATGGCTGACATCCTCGACGAGCTCGAGTGGCGCGACGTGATCGCGCAGACGACCGACATCGACGCGCTGCGCAAGGCGCTGGCCGACGGTCCGATCACCGTTTATGCGGGCTTCGACCCGACCGCGCCCTCTCTGCACGTGGGCAACCTGGCCACGCTGCTGATCCTGACCCGCTTCCAGCGGGCGGGCCACCGGCCCATCGGCCTGGTAGGAGGCGCCACCGGTTTGATCGGCGACCCGAGCGGCCGGAGCACCGAGCGGGCGCTGAACTCCAGCGACATCGTCGCCGAATGGGTGTCACGAATCCGGGTGCAGGTCGAGAAGTTCCTGTCGTTCGACGAAGGACCGACGGCGGCCACGCTGGTCAGCAACCTCGACTGGACCGCGAATCTGTCGGCGATCGACTTCCTCCGGGACGTCGGCAAGCACTTCCCCGTCAACCGCATGCTGGCGAGGGAGTCGGTGTCCGCCCGGCTGGCAGGTGAGGGACTCAGCTACACCGAGTTCAGCTACCAGATCCTGCAGGCCAACGACTACCTGGAGCTGTACCGGCGGCACGGATGCACGTTGCAGCTCGGCGGCAGCGACCAGTGGGGCAACATCACCGCGGGTGTCGATCTGATCCGCCGGGTCGAGGGCGGTCACGTCCACGCGCTCACCGGCAAGCTGATCACCAAGGCCGACGGGACCAAGTTCGGCAAGACGGCAGGCGGGGCGATCTGGCTCGACCCCGCGCTGACCTCGCCGTACGCCTTCTACCAGTTCTGGCTGAACGCCGACGACCGCGATGTCGTGCGGTTCCTGAAGGTCTTCACCTTCCGGACACGGGAGGAGATCGAGGAGCTGGAGAAGGCCGTGGCCGAGCGGCCGGCGGCTCGCGAGGCACAGCGCGCCCTGGCCGAGGACCTGACCACTCTGGTGCACGGCTCCGACGAGCTGGCCCGCGTGATCGCCGCGTCGCGCGCGCTGTTCGGGCAGGGCTCACTGACCGAACTCGACGCCCGCACGCTGGAGTCCGCTCTCGCCGAGGTGCCCAAGGCGGTCGTGCCCACCCTGGGCGCGCCGTACGTCGAGCTGCTCGCGCAGAGCGGCCTGGTGGAGTCGAAGTCCGCGGCACGCCGGGCCGTCAAGGAGGGCGGCGCGTACCTGAACAACACGAAGATCACCGACGAGGAGTACGTGCCCTCGGCGGACGACCTCCTGCACGGCCGATTCCTCGTGCTGCGCAGGGGCAAGAAGACGGTCGGCGGCATCGAGGTCGCCTGACCTCCCGCACTGACCTTCCGCGCATCGGCAGCCGCCTCGGTCCCGGACCGGGGCGGCTGTTTCATGGCCAAGAGTTGTTGTGACGAAGGTAACAATCGTATGGCGTCGAGGGTGGCAGACGCCGGAAGTACCCGTCTGACCTAGGGTTTCGGCCATCTCGGCGTGATTTGACGGCAGGGTCGGCGTTGCCTAATGTTTTCTTCGCCCCCGGGGAGTGCGGGACGCCGACAGGCGGCCGGACCCGGCGGGCAAGCCACTCCGACAGCCATCCAGACGAGGCGTTCGCGTCGAGTCCGGGTCGTTCGTGGCGCGGTCAGACCGAAAGGTTTGACGCGAGGCGGGCGAGGGTTTAGTATGGAGTGGTTGCCCCGAGAGGGGTGGTCACTCTAACAAGAGCATCGGCCGAGATCGTATGGCCCTCCAGGTCTGGGATGCGGCGATCGTCGTAGAGTCGGCCGAACGGAAGTCATCGCCCTGGATCTCGGGACCCCTCGGTGGGTTTCGGGTGATGGTGGTCGCGTCCGTTTCTTGAGAACTCAACAGTGTGCTAAAAGCCAGTGCATGAATCATGCA